>JAUYEP010000026.1 GCA_030689765.1 Methylovulum sp. | reverse complement strand
TGATTATTTATTTAACACTATGATTTTTAATAAATAAACTTGTGTAGATACTTATGCCTATAAGTGGGGAAGCCCGATTAGGCTGAACGTATAGAACCGCCCTTGTTATCACTAATCTCATTGTTTGCAAGACCCGGGTGTTCAGCTTGCGCCGGCGCGTGCCTATCGAACAACTGATCCAGCGCGTGATGCACCTCATCTATGCCTGTTTTCTTTAACGCCGAAAACAATTGTATCGTCAGCGGAATTTCAATGCCCTCAAGTGTTTTTTGCACTTGTAAAAGTGTGCTTTTGGCCGCGCCATAAGTTAATTTATCGGCTTTAGTCAACAAAATATGCAGCGGCAAATTAGTGTGCCGACACCATTCAATCATCTGCAAATCAAATTCGGTGAGCGGGTGGCGGACATCCATCACTAAAATGATGGCGCAAAGGGACTTACGGTGTGTTAAATAAGTTTCCATCAGTTTATGCCATTCTTTTTTGACCTCCAATGGCACTTTGGCGTAACCATAACCCGGCAAATCAACAAAGCGTTGCTTTTCATTGATTTCAAAAAAATTAAGCATCTGGGTCCTTCCTGGGGTCTTACTGATCCGCGCCAATCCATTTTGCCGGGTCAGCGTGTTGATCGCACTGGATTTTCCAGCATTTGAGCGGCCTGCAAAAGCGACTTCTTTACCTTGATCGGCAGGCGTATTTTTAAGATGTGGTGAGCTGTTAATAAATTTTGCTTGGGTATAAATTGGATTCATCGTGGCCTCGCCTAAGCGTGCTAATTAAGGTAGAATCTGCAGCGTTCAAGCGGCCTGCATCTTCAATGGCTATCATACAATGTACATTATTCCGATGGGGAAACCTGATGAAAAAAAAATGGCTGGCACTTTTAATGGCACTGGCGTTTGCCGGTACGTCAAGTTTGTTACATGCAGAAGGCAACAGTGATGCCGGAAAGGAAAAATCTGCCCCCTGCGTCAGTTGTCACGGGGAACAGGGAAACAGCATGGTATCAACATTCCCCAAACTTGCACAGCAGCACGCTTCGTATTTGATAAAACAATTACGCGCGTTTAAAGACGGCACGCGTAAAGACCCGATGATGTCGGCGATGGCGATGAGCCTGTCGGATGTTGATATGGCGGATATCGCCGCTTACTTTTCCGAACAAAAAATATCCCACAACACCCTGCCTGTTTTGAATGAAGACGATGACGATGACAAATCCGTAGCCAAAGGTGAAGGCGCGGTACAAGCCATGATCACACAAGGCGCCGATTTGTATCGTAATGGTGATCTGGCAAGGGAGGTTTCTGCTTGTATCGCCTGTCACGGGCCTTTAGGCGAAGGTAATAAACCGGCGGCATTCCCGTCATTAAGATCACAGCATGCCGATTATTTAATCAAAGCGCTTACTGATTTCAAATCCGATAAGCGCAGTAATACGCCTGATAACATGATGCACATGATTGCCAAAAAAATGACCATTGAAGAAATTAAAGCGGTGTCTTACCGTATTTCAATGATGAATAACTGAGCATTCACCCACCAACTTTCACAGAGACGTTTAGCGATGTTTAAAAAAATCACCCAAACCAGCATGTTGATCCTGTTTTTTTCATTTTCTGCATTGCTAAAAGCGCAATCTCTGGGTTATGAAACCCTGACACCTGCGCAGCCTACACAACATGCCGATAAAGTCGAAGTTATCGAGTTTTTCTGGTACGGCTGTCCGCATTGTTACAGCTTTGAGCCTGAGCTGGCTAAGTGGTTGAAGAAGATACCTAAAAATGTTGAATTTATCCGTCAGCCCGCCGTGTTTAATGAGCTTTGGGGCAAACATGCCAAAGCCTATTTTGTCGCTGAAGCTTTGGGCGTGGTTGATAAAGTCCATAGCGATTTTTTTGATGCGGTACAAAACAAAAAGGAAAAACTCGATACTGAAGACGCATTGGCTAAATTTTTTAGCGCCCACGGCATAGATGAGGCTCAATTCCATGAAACCTTCAATTCATTTGCGGTTGATTCCAAAATGCGCCAAGCCCCTGTTATCGCCAGTCGGTACGGCATAGCAGGCGTCCCTGCCGTGATTGTCAACGGCAAATATTTAACGAATGGGCCTTTGGCAGGTTCTCATGAAAAAATGATTGAAATCATGGACAGCTTGATTAAACAAGAGAGTGCGGCGAAATAAGGGATGCACTTCCTAAATATGCGGGGCACACGCCCGGTGCCCCCGCCTTACAAAGAGGTTATGTGATGGGTTTGTTCAGTAAACCTGCAGATAAAAAGAGCAGCAGAAGCACCAATGACGGCATCAAGGAAGACGGCACCGAAACAGACAAGTGGAAAGCCAAGTATTTAAGGCTGCTTGATGCCCAAGAAATATCAGAAAACACTTACAAGGAAACTCAGGAGCTGCTTTGCAAAACCATTGTACGGCTTGCGATTGTCGCGTCAGGGTTTGATCCGCAACTTGAGCCCAATCTAAAACGTATCCGCAATCATTTAAAAAATGGCATAGATAACCACAATCTTAAAGCGGAACTCGAAAACATTACCCAGGCATTAACCCAACTTAATGACGCCCCCCCAACTGGACAGCCGACGGATAGGGACATTTCACTGTTATTTAGCTTTTTGCTCCAGCGCTATACCTCGGCGAGACAGCAATTGGCCCTGAATCTGCTGAAGGAAAGCTGTCAGCGCCTGGATGATCCGCAGCGATTATTTGCGGCTATTGTCGAGATTATTGAAGAAGATCGCAACGAAATCCTGTCAGTAAACCAGCCAAGTGAGCGCCCGCCTTTTTTGCAGCAGCAAATTGATGCCCGTTTTGTTAACGGGCAATTGCTTTATCTACTGGAACATATTGAAATACCAGAGGTATTGTCCAAGAAAGCGGACGCGCTAAAACAACAGCTGACAGTGCGTGATGGTGCTACGCCGTCTTTTGAATTAATACTGGATGACGCCATTTCGCTCTTGATCGAAATCAGTACGCTCAACCAACCTAAGCAACAGGAAATTGATAAGTTTCTGGTGCATATTACTGAACAGCTTACCGAGTTGGGTTTGGCGGTTACCGGCTCCAGTATAGCTGCGATGGATGCCAGCTTGGACAGAAGTAAGCTGGACCAATCAGTTTCTGACCAAATAAGCGATTTGCACCACCGGTCCATCCACGCAACCCAGTTGGAGCCGTTGAAGGAAGTCATCTCATCACGCATTCTTCAAATCACTCAGGAAATTCAGGAACACAAACAAAAAGAAGCGGTCTTGCGTGAAAAATCCCAGTGCCAACTGGATGAGTTAAGCCAAAAAATAAAACTGATGGAAGTTGAAACCGGCGAACTCAAATTAAAGCTTATAGCCGCCAATACGCATGCGCTGCAAGATGCACTGACAGAATTGCCGAACCGGCTGGCTTATGATGAACGCCTAAAAATTGAAATAACCGGCTGGCGACGTTATCACACGCCGCTTTGCCTGATAGTCTGGGATATTGATCATTTCAAAAAAATTAATGACCAATATGGCCATCAGATTGGTGATAAGGTGTTGGTGCATGTCGCCAGACAATTTGCCAAGCACATCAGAAATGCCGATTTTATTGCCCGATTTGGTGGTGAGGAATTTACCATGTTATTGCCGCATACCAACGACCAAGCCGCATTGAAATTGGCAGATAAATTGAGGTGCCTCATTGGGCAAAGCCGCTTAAAAGAAAATGATATTGCCATTGCCGTTACCCTTTCTTGCGGCATTACACAGTTTATCGATGGCGATACCCATGACAGCGCTTTTATACGGGCAGACCAAGCGTTGTACCACGCTAAAGAACAGGGCCGCAACCAGTGCTGTCTGGCCTGATCACCAGATTAAATCGTCAGGGATTTGATATTCCGAATAGGGATCGTCCGTTTTTCCCCCAGTGTTTTTCACAGTCCCATTATTGACAATTATGCTTGCCGCATCACGTGAGCTTATCTTTGTTGCCACTTCAGCCGGGACAATTTCGTAGCGCCCCGCCAGCTTGACGATAACCAGACGGCCGTTAATGATCTGTTCCCGCATCGTTTGAGAAACATATAGCGTTTTCATCCGGTTATGGTCATTGAAATGATAAGCCACGCCGTCGGTATCCTGAGGTTGGCGATTCATTTCGATGAGTTGCTTGACTTGGGCCGCCAGCTCCTTTTGTCCTTCCTGCTGTTTGCGTAACTGATTAAGTTCACGATCCCGTCCGGCTTTTTCTGCCTGTGCTTTTAACGCCAGCGCTTTCGCTTCATCAACTGCCGCCACTTTATTATTGCGTTGCAGTTGGGCTTGTTTGTGCTTATCGGATTTAGCCGTCTTGGCTTTAGCCGAACTTACCAGGCCGGATTTTAATAATTGCTCTTGTAATGACAGCTTTTGTTTACTCATGATGGTCTCTTAGTTGAAGGGTTTAGCCGCGCAAGGCAAAGCCAATTTCGTGATTAGCCCACTGATAAAAGCAATTTTCTGTTCGGTGACAGAAAAGGGTGCCACAAACCTGAGTTTGTCCACACCATCAAATTTATAGATCTGGGCTTGCGTTTGTATCAGATTAATCAACTGCTCCGTGTCGATGTTAGGTTCTGCCTTAAAAACAATACTCCCGCCACCGGCATGGGCTTCTATTTTCTTGATGCCCAATTGTTCAGCCTGCTGTTTTAACGCAGTGACGCTAAACAAGGTTTTGACAGGCTCCGGCAACAAGCCGAAGCGGTCTATCATTTCAATTTGTAATTCGCGCAAATCATCCGCTGTTTCGGCACTGGAGATGCGTTTATACAGCACCAGGCGGGCATGAATATCCGGCAAATAATCTTCGGGTATCAATGCCGCCGTTTGCAAATCCACTTCAGGCCCTTTATCCATCGGCGTATCAAGCTCCGGCTGCTTGCCGGATTTTAACGCATTAATAGCCCGTTCCAACAACTCGGTGTACAAGGTGAAGCCGATTTCCTGTATCTGACCGCTTTGATCATCACCCAGCAATTCACCCGCGCCGCGAATTTCCATGTCGTGGGACGACAGCATAAATCCTGCGCCCAATTCACCGGATGCCTCGACCGCTTCCAGCCGTTTTATAGCGTCTTTGCTCATCAGATTTTTGGGTGGCACAACAAAATAAGCATAAGCACGGTGATGCGAACGGCCTACGCGCCCCCGCAATTGATGCAATTGCGCCAAGCCAAGTTTGTCGGCGCGGTTGATGACAATCGTGTTGGCGCTGGGTATGTCGATGCCGCTTTCGATAATTGTTGTGCATAACAGCAAATTGAAACGCTGATGGTAAAAATCCAGCATGATGCGCTCCAGTTCACGTTCCGGCATTTGACCGTGGGCGATTTCTATCCTGGCTTCAGGTATCAGCTTGATCAAATCATCAGCCATTTTGCCCATCGACTTGACATCGTTATGCAGAAAAAAGACTTGGCCGCCGCGTTTGATTTCACGCAGGCACGCTTCCCTGATTTGCGCATCGGCCCAGATGCTGATGAAGGTTTTAATGGCGTGCCGGTTAGGCGGTGGGCTGGCGATAATGGAAATGTCACGTAAACCGGACATCGCCATATTCAGGGTGCGCGGGATAGGCGTTGCTGTCAGGGTCAGCATATCGAGTTCATTACGCAGTTTTTTGAAATGTTCTTTCTGGCGGACACCGAAACGGTGTTCTTCATCAATGATGACCAAACCCAGCGCTTTGTACTTCAGCTCTTTGGACAACAAGGTATGTGTGCCAATAACAATATCGACTTTGCCTTGTGCCAATTCATTGGCAATCTCCTTTTGCTGTTTAGGCGAAACAAAGCGTGACATGACTTCTACACGCATCGGCCAGTCGGCAAAGCGGTCACAGAAGTTTTGGTAATGCTGCTGCGCCAATAACGTTGTTGGCACGAGTATCGCCACTTGCTTGCCGCTTTGCACGGCGATGAACGCCGCCCGCATCGACACTTCAGTTTTGCCGAAGCCCACATCGCCACAAATCACCCGATCCATCGGTTGTGGGCTAGTCATATCTTCGAGTATCGCTTCAATCGCAGTTTGCTGGTCGGGGGTTTCCTCAAACGGGAACGCGTCGGCAAAGACCTGGTAATCGGTATTTTCAACAGCAAACGCATGGCCTTGCTTGACCGCGCGTTTGGCATGAATTTCCAGCAGTTCCGCAGCGACATCGTGGATGCGCCCGATGGCCCGCTTCTTGGCCTTACTCCATTGATCGCTACCCAGTTTATGAAGCGGGGCATCTTCGGGATTCATGCCTGTGTAGCGGCCAATGACATGCAGCGAGGATACCGGCACATACAATTTATCGTTATTGGCGTATTCCAGCATCAGGAATTCGGCGGCTATACCGCCAATCTCCAGCGTTTGCAAGCCTAAATACCGGCCTATACCGTGCTCCTGATGGACAACGGGCGCACCGACGGTCAGTTCAGTGAGATTATTGATAACCGCTTCCAGCTCCCGCGCCGCTGATTTTCGCCGTCTGCGCCGTTGCTGCGCTTTTTCGCCGGATAGCAGGCTTTCGGTAATGATCGCAAGGGCTGGGGATTGTTTCTGGTCGGACGCCAGCCACAAGCCATTATCAATAGGCGCAACGATCATGCAGGGTGACGTATCGGCGCTTAAAAATGCCTGCCAGCTATCCACCAGATTGACGGTAATTTGAAAGGGCCGTAATTTGTCCAGCAATGCTTCACGGCGTCCTGCGGATTCTGCAACAAACAATATCCTACCGGTAAAATCCTTGATAAATTGCTGTAACTGATGGGCTGGCTTATCCAATTTGGCATTGATCGTTAAGTCCGGCAGCGTCCGGAGTAAAAAAACGTGTTTTTTTACTCCGGCAGGGCTGTTGTTATCGAGAATAATGCGTGCAAAAACAGCGATTTTTTGGAATAGGTCTGGCGCGGATAAAAATAACAGTTCTGGCGCAAGCAAGGGCCTTTCCAGATCATATTTGCGCTGTTCAAAACGCTCTTCGGCTTCGCTATAAAAAGCCTGTGCAGTCGCATCAAACGTATCGGACAGCACAAAAACGGCTGATGAGGGCAGATAATCGAACAAGGTGGCGGTTTGCCCGACAAACAGCGGCAGGTAGTATTCAATGCCGCTGGGCGCAATGCCTTTGCTGACATCCAGATATAAGCTGTTTTTAGCGGAAGCATTTGGAAAACAGGCCCGAAATGCCTGGCGAAAATGTTTGATCGCCGCATCGGTAAAAGGGAATTCGCGGGCCGGAAATAATTGGATCTGGTCGCAGATTTCCAGCGAACGTTGGCTTTCAGGGTCAAACGTGCGTATGGATTCGATGTCTTCATCGAATAATTCAATACGAAACGGCACCTTACTGCCCATCGGGAATAAATCGACAATGGCGCCCCTGACGGCGAATTCAGCATGTTGATAGACCTGGGACACACATTGATAGCCAACGCTTTCCAGTTTGATGCGGTTAAGCTCCAGATTAAAATTATCACCGACTTTAAGCGAAAAACTGTTTGCCAGTACATGCTCCCTGGGTGCAAGCCGGTGCATCAGCGTCGCGACCGACACCACCAACGCGCCGCGTTTTACCTCTGGCAATAACGCCATCGTTTTCAGGCGTTCTGAAGTAATTTCCGGTAGCGGTGAAAAAACATCGTAAGGCAAGGTTTCCCAATCTGGGAAATGCAGGATCGGATGCTTTCCCTGTAAAAAAAACGCCAGCTCATGCTCCAGCCTTAACGCCGTCTGATTGTCAGGCGTAACGATGACAAACAGGCGGTTTTCGTTTTGAATGGCGGAGGCCAAAGCCAGGGAATCGGCGCAGCCGGTCAAGCCAGACCAGATCTGTGTCTGGTCTTTGGTTTGCGGGATAAGGGGGGGGAAAATAGGTGTGTCAGCCATTGGATAGCGGTTGTGGGTGTGCTTTAGTTAGGGCTTGTACATTTGCAATGGACGTTACCGAATGCTTCAACGACATTGTCTGGTTTTTTTCCTTGATAGGGCTGATCCACCCATTGTTGCAAAGTGGAAGCCGATTGTCTCTTGCTTATACACGCGTTGGTCAGGATATTTCGTGCTTCAGCTTCTACGCTAATGCCATCCTGAGCTGCCAGTAGGCGTAATGCTGAATGTACAGGGCTTGGAAGATTGCGGATGGTTAGCGTAGGCATGATGGTCAGTTCAGAACCAATAAAGTTGGACTATAGCCAATGGCGGCATTGCCGTCAATTTCGGCAAAGTTTTTTTGTGATTGCGATAGTCATCGGCTCAAAAACATTGCATCGCCATAACTAAAAAACCGGTAACACTGCCCAATCGCATGTCGATAGGCGTTCATCACCGGTTCGTAACCGGCAAATGCGCAAACCAGCATCAGTAAGGTTGATTCAGGCAGATGGAAATTAGTCAGCATGGCGTCGACGGATTTAAATTGATAGCCGGGCGTTATAAACAAATCGGTATCGCCAAAACCGGATTCCAGGACACCACTTTTAGAGGCTGACTCCAATGCCCTGACCGCCGTTGTGCCGATGGCAATTACCCGCCCACCGCTTGCCCTGGCCTGATGCACAGCCGCTACGGTTGCTGGAGGCACCGCGAAATATTCCTTGTGCATTAAGTGGTCATCCAGATTTTCGGCTCTGACGGGCTGAAAAGTGCCGCTGCCCACATGCAAGGTTACAAACACGGTACCGATACCTTTGGCTTTAATTTTTTCCAGCATCGCCAGATCAAAATGCAGCCCTGCCGTGGGTGCGGCGACTGCCCCGGCTATTTGGGCAAATACGGTTTGATAACGCGTCAAATCGGATTCATCATCGGCACGGGTAATATAAGGCGGCAGGGGAATATGACCGACTTGGGCCAATATTTGCAATAGGCTGCTATCGCCTTTAAATTCCAGCCGGAACAAATCATCTTCCCTGCCCAGCACGACACAGCAAAAACCGCCATCCAATGCTATCAACGTGCCAGCTTTGGGTGCTTTGCTGGCTTTGACATGTGCAATGGCATGATGGTCGCCCTGGATACGTTCAATCAATATCTCGATCTTGCCGCCACTTTGTTTTTTGCCGAACAGCCGTGCCGGAATGACTTTGGTATCATTAAACACCAGCACATCCCGCGCATGGATTAAATCAATAAAATCCGTAAATTGCTTGTCGCTGAGTTGTCCGTTATTACGGTTCACGCACAATAAGCGGCTGGCATCGCGATCAGGTAGAGGTTTTTGTGCGATTAACGCATCGGGTAATAAGTAGTTAAAGTCACTTTTTTTCATAGCGGGCGATATTACCAGCTTAGGCTAGTGAAAACATCTTAAAAATAGAGTGGTATTTTTGAGAAAGATTGCCTATAATGCCCGCTTCTTTGCCGGGGTGGCGGAACTGGTAGACGCGCCGGATTCAAAATCCGGTGGGGGTGACTCCGTGCCGGTTCGATTCCGGCCCTCGGTACCAAAGAATACAAGGACTTAGGTTTTTATCTAAGTCCTTTTTTTATGCCTGATGAAAAATTGTCCCAATTTTGTCCCATTTCAAAATAAACAACCGCAACACTTGCCGGATTATCGCCCAATAATAATTAAGAAAATATTCTTAAAAGCTTACTGTTATTAGCCGTGCCGTTTTGTGTTGACAACCCAGCCAAGGTTAAGCAACTCACATGCTAAG
>JAUYEP010000025.1 GCA_030689765.1 Methylovulum sp. | reverse complement strand
TGATTATTTATTTAACACTATGATTTTTAATAAATAAACTTGTGTAGATACTTATGCCTGAAGGGGGAGGTTTCAGACCAACAAGGTATTTCGATGAAAGGGTAACGCAAAAATAGTTTGTTTTGAGTGCGGCGTATTTTAACCTAAAGCCCTGTCAGCAGGCACTTCCCTACCTATCCAGAAATAAGTGATGGGCCACGCAATCACACAAGCCATCGCAGCAATTGAATAAACAAACACCGCTCCCGCCGAATCCCAGTAATAGCCGCCATAAAAGCTGCCTAGCACACCGCCTAAACCATAACAGAGACTGCCATATAAGGCCTGGCCTTTACCTTGATGTTGCCGACCAAAATAACGGTGCAACAGATGGATAGCCGCGACATGCACACCGCCAAATGTCGCAGCATGCAGCAATTGGGCCAGAATTAAGAAGCCCAAATCATCTGCGCACCAGGCAATCACCAGCCATCGGATTGCCGCTAGGGCAATGCTGAAGAGGAAGATAGTCCTCAAAGAAAAACGCGCCAGCACACGTTTCATATAAAGGAATAACACAATTTCTGCGACGATGCCGAGCGTCCAGAGACCGCCTGTCAAAGTTGCCGAGTAATGGTGTTGGTTAAGATAAATGGAATAAAAAACATAATAAGGGGTGTGGGCAAGCTGTAGCAGCATTCCGACGATAAAAAACGCAATGACTTCAGGTTTTTTTATGATTTGCAGGATGCCGACGGTATTTTTTTCATGATGTACGGCACGCGCTTCTGGAACAATCAACGTCGTCAAGCCCATCAACGCCAATAATGCAGTAATGGCTATCGGCAGTAGCCCAATCGGTTGGCTGTCCAGTAACCGGCCGATACCGAGCACTGCAACAATAAAACCGATAGAACCCCAAAGTCTGATTTGGCTATAACGATGCGGTTCCTCTTTTAGATGGAATAGGGTAATGGCTTCAAACTGCGGTAACGCCGCATGCCAGAAAAAGCTAAAACTGGCGGTTATTAAGACAATCCAAAAATAACTGTGGGCCACTAAAAACGCGGCACACAATAATGCAGACAATAAGGATGCCGTGCGGATGATAGGCATGCTCTTTTGAGTATGATCAGCAATCCAGCCAAATAAATTGGGCGAAATTATTTTTGTACCCGCGAGTACAGCAAAAAGTTCGCCAATTTGCGCGGCATTAAAACCAATATCTTTCAGGTAAAGGCCCCAATAAGGGGTAAAACCACCTAGCGCCGCGAAATAAAAAAAGTAGAATCCTGACAGCCGCCAGTAAGGGATGGTCATTTTGATTGTTTTTTCCGTGCTTCTTGTGTCCCCGAAGGTATTCGTGATTTTCGTGGACAATTCTTTTTAGTGGAATCAGTGAATCTGTGGCTGTTTATTTTTTGCGGGCTATCTTAAAATCGGCAAGCCCGACACAACGCCAGCATTTTGCGCCCGATGCCGCAAAAAATGATCCATCAGCACGATCGCCATCATCGCTTCTGCGATCGGCGTGGCGCGAATACCAACGCAAGGGTCATGACGGCCCTCGGTGACCACGATCGCCGCTTCGCCTTGCTGGTTTATCGTTTTACCCGGCAAGCGCAGGCTCGAGGTCGGCTTTAGCGCAATACTCGCAGTAATCGCCTGACCGCTGGAAATGCCGCCCAAAATGCCGCCCGCATGATTGCTTAAAAAACCGTCCGGTGTCATTTCATCGCGGAACTGTGTGCCTTTGCTATTGATGCAGGCAAAACCGTCGCCGATTTCCACGCCTTTGACGGCGTTGATGCCCATCAACGCATAAGCCAGCTCGGCGTCGAGGCGATCAAAAACAGGCTCGCCAAGTCCAGGTGGGACATGGGTTGCGACCACTTCAATACGGGCGCCTATGGAATCGCCTTCCTTGCGCAAGGCATCCATATATTGTTCCATTTCAGCGATTTTATCGGCATCGGGGCAGAAGAAAGGGTTGCTGTCGATAATGTCCCAATCCAATTTATCGATTTTGATTGGCCCCAGTTGCGACAAATAACCGCGAATATCGATGCCCGCCTGCTCTTTAAGGTATTTTTTGGCAATGCTTCCGGCGGCCACCCGCATCGCCGTCTCGCGTGCCGAGGATCGACCGCCGCCGCGATAATCCCTGAAGCCGTATTTTTGCTGATACGTATAATCGGCATGGCCCGGCCTGAAAGTGTCGGCAATTTTGGAATAATCTTTCGAACGTTGGTCAGTGTTTTCAATAAGCAGGCCTATCGGCGTACCGGTGGTTTTGCCTTCAAATACGCCGGACAGGATTTTGACTACATCATCCTCCCGCCGTTGTGTGGTGTGTCTTGACATCCCAGGTTTGCGCCGATCCAGATCCCGTTGTATATCGGTTTCCGTTAAATCCATACCAGGTGGGCAGCCATCGATAATACAACCCAAAGCAAAGCCGTGGCTTTCACCGAAGGTGGTGACCGTGAATAATTTTCCTATCGTATTTCCGGACATTAGCTTAGCGCCGCTAAAAATGATTGATGGTAAAGGTTGACTTGTCCGGCGGTCAACAGAAACACGCCGTCGCCACCGCGTTCAAAATCCAGCCAGTAAAAAGGCACATCAGGGAAAGTATTTTGCAGGGTTTCTGCGCTGCTGCCGACTTCGACAATTAAAATGCCATTTTCCGTCAGATAATTGTCCGCATCGGCGAGTATGCGTATGACAATATCCAGCCCCGATTCACCGCCTTTAAAACCGATATCCGGCTCGGCACGAAATTCTGCTGGCAGTTGTTCCCATTCTTCCCGGCAGACATAAGGCGGGTTACTGACAATAATGTCGTAATGGGTTTCAGGCAGTTCTTCGAACACATCTGATTGATACAGGGTTATGGCGTCTTCCAGATGATGATTTTTGATATTTTTTTCCGCAACGGCAATGGCATCTTCAGACAGGTCTATGGCATCAACGAAAGCACCAGGAAAGGCGTAAGCACAGGCGATGGCAATACAACCGCTACCTGTACCCAAATCAAGGATACCTTGTACCTGACCTTCTTCAACCCATGGTGAAAAGCGCTGCTCAATAAGTTCGGCAATGGGTGATCTTGGCACCAGCACCCGTTCATCGACATAAAACGATAATCCCGCAAAAATGGCTTCGTGAGTTAAATAAGCGGCGGGGACTCTTGTTTTGATGCGCTTATCGGTGATGTCAATGACGCGTTGACGTTCATCCAGTGTCAATACCGTATCCAGATAAGCTTCGGCCAGATCATACGGTTGATAAACCGTGTGCAAGACAAGTGCTGCCGCTTCATCGAGCGCGGTTATCGTGCCGTGGCCAAAATTGAGCTGGGCTTGCGTAAAGCGGCTGGCTGCCCAACGGATATAATCACGCAGGGTAGAAAGGGCAGTTAAAACTTCGGAAGGTGTTGATTGCATAATTCATCTATATATTTAAAGTTGGGGATGAGTCGAATTGATTTGGTCAATTCAATACATTAAAAAGCATCAGCTTTCGCTTTGGCTTCTTCGGCGCCATCAAAATTCTTCTGCATTTCCCTCGCCTTGGCAATCAATAACCAGCTGTGTTTTTTCAGGCGGGTATCGTTTGAAGCCAGTAGTGCTGATTTTTTGGCTAAATCTTCCGCCAAACGGGGTCTGGATTCTTTCAGCCTTAATAACGCCAATTTGTAATATAGCGTCGCATTCCGAGGCTCGATTCTGATGGCACGTTCGATAGTTGTGGTTGCAGACTGAATATTGCCTTTAGCATCGTTTTGGTTAGCAGCGGCAACCAACGCACCAACGGCTGGCGATAAAGGCACAAAAGAAGTTAACGGCTCAAAAGCCGGTTCAGGGGGGGCGGGCGGTGGAGGCGGCGGCGGCAAAAGGTTGGCTTCGGGTTCAACAGGTAAAGGTTGTGGCGCTGCAGGCGCAGGTATCGCTTCTGTGGGTGGGACAGGTGTTGCCTGAGCGTTTTGGGTTCGTTCCAGCAGCGCCAGTTCCTGTTCTTGCTCAGGGGTAAGCAATGACTGGGCCTGTTCAGACGATAAGGGTTCAGGTTGCAGCTCTACCGGTGCAACGGTTGCAGACTCTTGTAACGGTTTTATTTCTATAGTTTGTGAAGGTTCTTGGGTAAGCTTGGGCTGTTCTGGTTGGGCAGGTGCAGGCGGCACGTTACGATAAACGGCAGGACGGTTTTCATAAACAGGTGCAGGTGGTCTGGAACCCGCGCAACCAATGATAATGGAAGGCAGGGCGCAAATGAAAAAAAGTCGTTTAATTGGCATGGGTTGAACGGTTCACCTGTCGTTGGCTGGAGTCTTGGAAAGCAAAACAAGGTTTGGATTATAAAGACCTTGGGGATTTTCTACCAGCTTGGCGGGCAGTCTTTTTAGCGCAGTTGGATTCCCTCCCAATGTTATACATACCGCATTTTCATGTTGAATGTGTACATCGGATACGCCAGCGTAGAGACGTTGCAGTGCAACGTCTCTACAGATCAACAGACAAATCTTGACCAAAGCCGTGTGCTTATCCCGAACTCAGGCTACATACATCACAAAATCGCCTCCCGCAGACCCACCGAAAAGTACAAGCCATCACTCAACATAAATAGCCGCAAAAATTAAGCATCCCACACCGATAGTTGCATAAAAAATAACACTTGATTTT
>JAUYEP010000006.1 GCA_030689765.1 Methylovulum sp. | reverse complement strand
ATGTCCGTTTCTCTTTATGAATGTGCATGAAATAAGGTAACTCGCAAAAAATAACCACCCACGACATCGTTCCCACGCTCCGGCGTGGGAATGCCGCCCCGTGACGCTCCAGCGTCACGCAACGCTGGAGCGTTGCCGAATGAATTCCCACGCCGGAGCGTGGGAACTATATGGGAACCGGTGATTAAAATAAGTTGTTTTATCGTGTTCATGTCTGTTTATCCTTTAGAAGGGGAACCAGGGGCTGGTCAGTACCCGTGACAGCCAGCCCATTTTGCTGGCATCCGCCATCGCGCCGCTGCCCGTATAGGTGATCGTGGCATCCGCCAAATTATCGGAAGTGATGGTGTTGGACACATCAATATCGACGGGCCTGACAATGCCGGATACCCTGATATATTCATCCCCTTCATTTAAATTGACTATTTTCTCGCCGCGTACCCTTAAATTGCCGTTCGGCAATTGCTCCACCACGGTAACGGCTATATTGCCGGTCAAGCTGTTGCTTTGTGCCGAATCCCCAGAACCTTTAAACGAACGCTTTGATGTCAATGTAGTCCCCCCTGCGCCTGAGAGCAGCGCGGCGGCATTCATGCCTAATACCATCGGTGCATCGACGTTCATAGTGGTGTCTTTTTTAGCGTTTAAATCCGCATTCTTTTGTGCCTGGGTTTTTTCCTGCAATTTAACCGTCAGAATATCGCCGACCCGGATTGCCGCAATATTTTCGAACAACCGCATATCGTAACCCGCTTGATAAATAGCCCCGGTATTTTGCGCCGGGGCCCTTAAATCGGCAGGCGCCACCGGTGCAAAGGCTGGATCGCGTTGTGGCGGTAACGGCGCACAGGCGATGGGCAGTAACAGCACTACGATGAGTTTGAGTGGGTGAGTTTTCATACCGTTAATCCCCGTTATAGTTGTTGCGTCACAAAGGACAGCATTTCATCCGTGGTTGAAATGGCTTTGGAATTCATCTCATAAGCCCGTTGCGTCTCGATCATATTGACCAGTTCCTCAACCACATTGACATTGGACGTTTCAAGGGAGCCTTGCAACAACGGCCCAAATTCATTTTCGCCGGGTGTCCCGATGATCGGCGGGCCACTGGCTACCGATTCGCGGTACAGGTTTTCGCCGACCGGTTCCAGGCCGGTGGGGTTGATAAAATTAGCCGTTTGGATTTGCCCTATTGTTACCGGTGCAGGATTGCCTGGCTGCAATTCCGACACCGTGCCATCACGGCCTATCGTGATGCTCAGCGCACTGTTGGTCACAGTGATCCCAGGGTTCAGCACCAGGCCACTGGAGGTCACCAATTGACCGGTGGCGTCTATTTTCAACGAGCCATCGCGGGTATAGTTGGTGTCGCCGTTTGGCATCAGGATTTGCAAAAAACCCCGCCCATTAATGGCAACATCCAGCGCATTTTCGGTTTGCTGGATATTGCCCTGGGTATGCAGCTTCTCGGTAGCCACGGTTTTTACGCCAGTCCCTAGCTGTAAACCCGAGGGCAAGGTGTTGTTTTGCGAAGACTGCGCACCAACCTGGCGGATATTTTGATAGATCAGGTCTTCGAAAATGGGCCTGGATTTTTTAAACCCCGTGGTATTGACGTTCGCCAAATTATTGGCAATGACCGCCATGCGGGTTTGTTGGGCGTCCAGGCCGGTCTTGGCGACCCATAATGCGCGTTCTGTCATGATAATCCCCTAATTAGTTGCATTGTTTCCGGCTCGCCGGCCCGTTGTAGAGACGTAGCACCGCTACGTCTTTGTCGGTATGCCGTGCGTAATCCGTAGACGTGGCGGTGCAAGACGTGCGGTGCAGACGTAGCGGTGCAGACGTAGCGGTGCTACGTCTCTACAGTGTCGGCATTCTTTATGCCATTTGCATCAGCTTGGCGCTGACGCCGGAGTTTTCATCCGCATTCTTCATCACCTTGGTTTGCAGCTCAAAGTTTTTTGACAATTCAATCATTTCCACCATCGCCTGGATGGCGTTGACATTACTGCCTTCCAACGCGCCTTGCACCAGAGTGACATCAGCGCTTGCCGCTTGTGGCTGCCCATCTTTGACATGCACCAAGCCGTCCGTCAATTTTTCGATATTACCGGCGGCGGGCTTGACCATCTTGATCCGGTCAACAACCGCCAGCGCAGTGGCATTAGCGCCTAAGGGAACGATGCTGATCGTGCCATCTGAACCAATATCCAGCTTTTGGGCAGGTGGAATGGCGATAGGCCCGCCTTGACCTATCACCTGCAAGCCCGTCCCCGTCAGTAATAAGCCTTCTGGCGTAAGCCGCAGGTCGCCAGCGCGGGTATAGGCTTCTTTGCCATCAGCACCCTGAACCGCAAAATAGCCCTCGCCATTAATCGCCACATCCAGCTCGCCCCCGGTGGTTTGCAATGGGCCAGAAGAAAAGTCCGTGCCTGGCCGTTCCGTCATGGCATAAACCCGGGTAGGAAAGCCCGCGCCAAATACCGGCATGCTGCGGAACTGTTCCCAGTCGGATTTGAAACCGGTGGTTTGTGCATTCGACAAATTATTGGCATTTGCGGTTTGCGCCAATAAGGTTTGTTTGGCGCCGCTCATTGCGATATAGAGGCTTCTGTCCATAACGGTTACCCCTGTTTATTAGATGTTTAACAGCGTTTGCATGATGGTGTTTTCGGTCGAGATCGTCTGCGCGTTGGCCTGATAGGCTTGCTGGGCAATAATAAGGTTGGTCAGTTGCGCCGATAAATCGACATTGGATTGTTCTAACGCCATTGACTGAATGCCACCAAAACTGCCTGTCCCCGCAACACCGGTTACGGGCAAGCCAGAACTTATACTTTGCGCCCAATTGGTATCACCCAGCTTTATCAACCCCTGAGGATTAATGAAACGGGTTAATGCCACCTGACCCAGCGGGGTCATCGCGTCATTACTGTATTTTGCAGAAATGACCCCGCTAGAATCAATGCTGATGCCGGTTAATTGACCGGCAGCAAGACCATCCTGCTGTAACGCATCAACACCGAAATCTGCGGCTAGTTGCGTTGAGCCGGTGTAGTCTAGCGTAGCGGCAAGCGGAGCCGCCGAGCTTCCTGGCAGGGTATAAGCGTCCAGCGCGATTGCGCCACCCGAGGTCAGGTTTCCGTCCGTATCAAAAGTTAAAGCCGTCGAGGGGTTAGCGGATACCGGCGCAGAATTGCCGTCAATATAATGGAAGGCGTCCCAAGTTCCAGGGGTACTCGTGGCCCTAAAATAGGTGGTCAATTGATGTGATGCCCCCAATGAGTCATAAATGGTTGCTGAGGTTTGATTGTTGTATGAGGTTGGGTCTGATGGCACAAATGTCGTAGTAGCGGGGACGACACTATCAGAATTAAGGTTTACGCGTAAATCCACCTGGGTCGTCGCCACTGGCGGACTGACGCCGGTACCTAAATACACCTTGTCCGGCACGCCTCCGAATAATCCGCCGCCAATAGGCACATAAGCCAGTAAAGCCTGACCTGCGCTATTAACCACCACACCATCTTTGTTTACCTTAAAAGCGCCAGCACGGCTGTAGACCGTTGCTGAAGCCGTGTCTGCCGGATCTTTCCGCAACGTAAAAAATCCTTCGCCGCTAATCGCCATATCCAGGCTGTTTTCAGTCGATTCCAGATTGCCCTGATTAAACTGCTGCGCAACTTCCGCTATTTTAACCCCCATGCCTGGTTGGGTTTTACTGATGCCGGCCATGGCGCTGGCATACATATCAGCAAATTCAGACCGTGATTTTTTAAAACCCGTGGTATTGGCATTGGCAATATTATTACCGGTCACCGCTAAATTATTGGCAGCGGCATTGAGTCCGCTTAATGCTGTTGAGAAGCTCATCACCCATCTCCGATTAAAGAATTTGTTTTATCTTGTTAAAGCCCGTCGCACCCAAGCCAGCGAGATTAACCTGTACACCGCTGCTACCGTTGCTCATCGACACGCTTTCAACCCTGGAATCAATAGCGGGCTGGAATACCGTATTCACGCCCTCTATACTGGCTTGTGCCTGCACTTTATACAAACCCGGGCTAGCCAGAGCACCGGCATCATTGAAACCATCCCACTTAAATGGCACTGAACCGGCAGATTGCTGGTCCAGATTAATTTTCCTGACCACATCGCCGGTCTGCGGGTCGGTGATGAGGACATTAACCGTTGAAGCGCTGGCTGAAAGGTCAAAACTGCCATTAATTTCGCCACCTGCCGGCAGCAAGCCATAATCGGACGGCACAGAGACATTGCGCCCGACCAGGCTGGCGGCCTGCAAAGCCTGATCCGAACTGATCGAGGCCGAAAAATCCTTGAAAGACTGTTGCAAACCCTGGATACCTGAAACCGTCCCAAACTGTGCCATTTGCGAAAGGAACTCGCCGTTTTGCATGGGTTTTGTCGGGTCCTGATGGGTCATCTGTGTTGTCATGAGTTTTAAAAACTCATCCTGGCCCAGGGTTGTTTTGTTAGTGGCTTTGGTCGCATCAAGCGTTGACAGACCTAAGCCGCTGTAGGGGTTTATGCTGCCCATCATTATTGTCCCATTTTTAATGTTTGAAGAATCAATTGCTTGGCTGTATTCAGCACTTCCACGTTATTTTGGTAAGAACGTGATGCCGACATCATATTTGCCATTTCTTCAACCGTATTGACATTAGGCTTGAAAATATAGCCATTCTTATCGGCCATCGGATGGTTAGGTTCATACTCCATGACGGGCGGTGCCTTACTTTCCAATACACCCAATACGTTTACCTTACTTCCGGCATGTCGTTTATCAAGCATGTTTTTTAACTCCGCCGCAAACACCGGTTGCCTGGATTTGTAAACATCGCCTTCACTGCTGCTGACGGTGTTGGCATTGGAAATATTGCTTGCCACCAGATTAAGCCGCAGTGATTGGGCATTCATACCGCTGCCGGCAATTCCGAATATATTTAATGAAGACATGGTTATTGCCCCCTTAGCGTCGTCATTAATCCGGCGAATTTACTGGAAACAAACTGCAAACTGGCCTCATACTGCACCGCATTTTCGGAATACTTGGCCTGTTCAATATGCGGCTCGACGGTGTTGCCATCCAATGAAGCCTGATATGGGTTGCGGTACATCAGGTTAGCCCCCAGCAATTGTTGTTCCGAGGCGATATGTCCGGTCTGTGTGCGTTCCAGCCCCACATTCGGGGGCATGGTTTTTTTTAGGACGGATGTAAAATCCATATCGCGGGCTTTGAAATTGGGGGTGTCCGCATTGGCTAAATTGGCCGCCAACACTTCACTGCGTTTTTCCCGTAATGCCAGCGCTTGCGGATGAATGCCAAGCGCTCTGTCAAAATTAATAGTCATGATGATACCTCGTGTGCTGGTGCAAGAAGCTGGTGTAACAAAGCATAAGCACAGCACATGCCAATACAAAATAATCATGCCAAATCATGAAGATATAAAACAGGAGCGGGTATAACAATGACCGTAGGGGGAATGTGTCAAGAAATTGGCTAAAACCAGGCGGCTGGTTTGCGTTTTTTCTGGCATTTATCATGCTATAACCCTTTATTGAGCCATCTATCCAGCCATCCTAATGAAAAAAATCCTACCCATCATGGTAATGTCCATCATTATCTGCACCTTAGCCCATGCAGAACAACGCTTCCAGTCGCATGAATCCATTTATCAGAGTGTCAAAAACACCATTGCAAAAAAGATAAACAAGCCAACGGACTACAGTCTCAGCATCGTTCCGCTGGACAGCCAATTACTGTTGCCGGAATGCACTAAGCCGCTGGAGGCTTTTACAACAACAGACCTTGTTAAGGCGGGCAGGATGTCGATAGGGGTGCGTTGCAACGCAGAAAGAAAATGGGCCATCTATGCTTCTGCAATGGTTAGCGTCTATGAAAAGATACTCATTCTGTCCCAACCGGTACAGCGCGGCGAGATCATTACGTCAGCGATGTTTTTCAGCGAAAGGCGGGATGTGTCCAGGCTCAGGGAAGATTATTTTACGCAAGCCGGACAGGTTGAAAACAAGCAAGCCGCCCGTCCGTTAGCAACCGGCACCATTCTTAGCCTTCGGAACGTAAGCGAACCGCTGGTGGTAAAAAAAGGGGACAAGGTGGTTATCCGCAGTGCGAACACCGCATTTTCCATTACGATGGGCGGCTTGGCGATGATGGATGGTTTTAAAGGGCAGCGCATCAGGGTTAAAAACGAAAATTCGGGGCGGATCATTAACGCAACCGTCGTCGAGCCAGGACTGGTGTCCGTTAAATGATGCGTGTCAGCGCGTAAAACATAGCGTCCACGAAAGGGATGAAAAATGGCTGCCGACTTTGTATCGTCCCCCGCCGGAGCGTCACTGCCATTACAGCGGTTTCATATCAGGTTGATTACACCGTTGTCGCTGGTGTTCAACAGGTATCTCTTGGAGGTCAGGCAGAGCCTGACCTCCAAAATGCTTTGCTTTTAGGGTATTGAATAGCCAATGTAGATTGAAACCGCTGTAAGTTAAGCCGGAGTAAAACAGCTTTAGCTGTTTTTGTTAATAGCCAAACGTTGACACGCCAGCAGCTAAAACTTTTGGACTCCAGTCTTGGATAGCTTAACTGTGGCAGTGATGCCGGCGCGTGGGAACGATGTGGTGGTGTGAATTATTTAGGTTTGTGCATTTTGTAAAAGCCCATGAAGGCTTCAAAAAACAATTTGCAGGTCTTAAATGATTCTTCGTTTTCATTAAGCTGTGACAAACAATGGCGCATCAGTTTGACAAAATTATCATCCACCAATTTACGCCCGTTGGCATAGGCGACTTTGGCATTGAGCATTTTTATCAACGGCAAATACTCAACATATTTTTGCTTATCTTGTTTTATTTTTTGATCCCACATACACAATTCGTCGTAATACTTGCGTAATTGCGTGGATTTGTTCTTATCGCCCGAATCAGCAATAGTGATCGCCGTTTGATTGGCAACCTCATCGAACAAGTCCGCTGATTTGGCGGCAAATTGAATGGGGGTCACATTTAAAAAAGGGGGTTCTCTATCGCGTGACTGATTACTGTGGGAATAGTTGGCTTGTGCCATGATGTGCTCCTAATTTTGGTCTCTGTGTTGGTAAAGGTAAGCGTGTAGCTCAATGCAATAACCGATTTTAAACGGCCTATTTGGGTTTTACGTCAGCATTAACAAAATGCCCACGTTCTAAAATTTGATCTAAATGAAAATCGCATTGCCCGTTCCAAAAAATGCGTTGATTTTTAAATGACACTTTTTTAAATAATTCTTTGTCATATAAAGGCTTGTAGCACGGAATCCGCTCTAGTTCGGCTTTGACATCAAAATCAACAATCGAACCGTCGTCTAAATAAACACGCACGATGTCATTATCTTGTGCTTCAACAGCTAGCAATTCCATAAAAACCCCGCTCATCTCAATGGTTCTATATGATGTGGTTCTTGGCCTGATACCGCTAAGTTCCAATTGACCACTAACGATTCTTGATATAATTCAATCCATGCCTGAACCAATCGCTTTTGTTTGCGTGGCAAGCTGCCCAAAAGCTCTTCACCGTCTAAAATTGAAAACACCGCTTCATTTTCTTGATATTCGACATGTATGTGCGGCACGTTGTGTTTTCCTGTGCCGTAAAAATACATCATGATTTGAATGCCATAAAAAATGGAGATCGTCGGCATTATGTTTGCTCTCTGTGTTGGTAAAGGTAAGCGTGTAATGCAATGCGATAGCCGCCGCGAAATTGTTTGATACCTTTTTCGCCAATGTCTTCGACTAAGTGCAAACAATCACGTTTTTTCTGGTCAACTTCTGAGTTGCGATTGTTGCTCATAACAAACCGATAAGTGCGGTAATACAATTGCGAACGCCAAAGCGCGTTTTCAGGCTTGTCAGAATTTGCCGCCATATCCGTTAAACGCAATAAGCCATAAATGTATGCGGGCGAAAGCGCGTGTTCTTTGCGTAAATCTTTCAAATGTTCAGTTGCACTGTCTTTCTTCGCAAACAAATCATCGAATTGCTGCCACGAAACGGTTTGCCCGAAGCACGTCACGGCATTTTTGATGTGTCCGTCTTTTTTATAAGCCTTTGCGTGTTCTAAGGCCTCTTCACCCATGACCGCCAATTGCTGGATGGGAATTTTGGGTTTGGTGACGCTTAAGCCTGCGGAAAAATGAATGTTGGTATTATCGGCAACATAGCGGCTGAATTCGCTTCTTAATTCTGCCGCCAATTGCATCAATTGTTTCCACGGCCCTAGTAAAAAGAAATCATCGCCCCCGGCAAACACAATGTAGGTGTCGGGGTATTTCATCTGGCATAAATACGGCAAATACACCGCAAAAAAGTTGTTCACTTGCCGCGACAAGGCCGCCATTTTGGCAAAGGTCGGTTGTTCCAGACCGTTTTGGAACAGGTCGCCTAAATTGTCGATGTCGCCTTTTAATACGGCGAGGGCGCGGATGCCCAGCCATTTTTCACCTTCCGGCATCAAATCTTCACAAGCGATGTAATTTAGGGTTTTTGGCGTATTGCAGTTAATATCGTCTTCGTCATCAGCACAGTTTTTGTATTTTGGATTATCCCAATCGTTATGATTTTTAAAAGAAGGCAGATGACCACTGATATTACGCCGTGCATAGCCATTCCATAAAGCTTGCGCGGGGTCTTTAGCGGCGGGGCTAAAATCAAACACGCGGCGGATATTGCCGTTATCGACTTCGCGCCCAAATTTGCCGCTGTCTTCTTCTGCGCCGGTAAAGTGAATGCAGTAACCAAATAAGGGAATCGTCAAACTATCTAAGCTGGTCAACGGTTCACATGAAATCAGCAGGCGTTTTTGCTTGACTAGCCAAGTGCCGATATTGATTTGATCTTGAGCTAATTCACTGAGTTTATTTTTATGATTGGCGGGGGCTTTATCATTGACTGCACACACGCCTAATTCGGCATTAAAACTGTTTAAATAATGGCTAAATACGGTGGGTGCGGCATTGTCACCACATAAATCAAAATGCTGATATTTGCTACGATCTAATTTCTTGTGTAATTCTGCCATTAAGGCTTTAAAGCCCTGTTTTTCTTTTGAACAAACAAAATCATCACAGGTTGCGGCTTGCCATGCCAAGCCTAAACCCGATTGTCCGTAGCTGTAGGCTAAAAACCAATCATTAAACGTCGTTTGGACTTTTTCTAATGCGGCAAGGGTCGCAGGTGTGTGGGGTGCAACAATTAAAAACTTACCTGCGGCGTTAATGATTTGGCTGGTTGAGGGCAGATTTAACGCTTCCAAGACTGCTAATGCCGCGCATTCAGTAATTAGCGAGACATAAAACGAACGTCCGCGCAATAACTTGGCGGCTTTTTTGGTGCTGTCGCCGCCTTGGGCAAATATGAAGTTTTGGATGCCGAAAAAATCGCCTTGGATCAACAGCAGTTTTTCGTCTTTCCAATCCAAGCGTTCACGCATTTGTACTGTTGCGTGTTCAGTATCATCCTGGCGGTCTTCGTGATAACGCCACAAGGCGACAGCTAACGCGGCAACGGCTTTGGAATGGTCATACAGCGACACATCGGGTTTTGCGCCGAACGCAGTGGCTGAGGGAATGCTGTGCGTGTAGGTTTGCCAGCAACTGTCAAAATGATCCAGCCATAACGGTAATTGCTGACGATGTGATTCGGGGATGT
Organism: Methylovulum sp.; assembly: GCA_030689765.1. GTDB lineage: Bacteria > Pseudomonadota > Gammaproteobacteria > Methylococcales > Methylomonadaceae > Methylovulum. Next base: position 30,710 of record JAUYEP010000006.1, on the reverse strand, counting down.
CTTGTAGACCGGTTTTAAATTGCTGCCAAAGGCTTAGGTATTCAGCTTGCGCGGCTTTGTCATCTTTGGTTTCGTAACCTTGCGCCAGAATCGGGAAAATAGAGGCGGGGCTTAACGGTTTCAGTTTATAACGATAAGCATAGTTTTCATCCGTTTTGCCTATTTGCTCAAACAAGGTCAGTTGACGGCTGGTGTAATGGTTTTGCTCTTTTTCTTGGTTATATTTTTCGAAAGCTTCACGCTCAAAACCGGATGCAACACGATCAGCAGTGGCAATAATCCACTGTAAAAAAGTGTCGGGTTTATGGTGAGCGGCGGCGGCATTGATTAACGAATCATCTACATTAGCGGTTTTCCAACTGCCAAAGGGATAAACATCCTCGCCAACTAAGTTGGGTGCGTGTTGTTCCAGCATATCCACTGCCATGCCGGTATAAGCGGCGTGGACATGACTAAACCAGCCTTTATCCTTTTCATAGGCTTTGTGATGTGGACAATAGCGCTGTTTGTTATCCTCCAGCATTTGCGGCGCTATGGTGATTTTTGCGCGTTCAGCAAATTTGCCGAGGTCATGCAGGAAACCGGCTAACGCCACACGGCTGGACGCTTGTAAAAGTTCATCGTTGTTCATTTGGAGTCCTTGGGCAATAAGGTGTTGAATAAGCGGCTGAGTTCGGCGTGTAAGTTGGCTTGGTTGCTTAAAGCGGTTTGCACTTGCTTCATCGGACTACGCAAACCATGAGCTAATGCGTTACGCAGATTGCTTAACAGCTTATAGTCGTTGTTACGGTTATTCTTGAGGGCTGCTTTGATTTGTTCGCGGTGCTCATAATTTTCCGAATTTAAACGCGGTATGCTGGTGTCTTGCTGCACATGTAGGGTGATAAACGCTTCATAACCCAAAGTCGCCGCACGCAGATAATCGCCCTGCTGCAAGTAAAAATAAGCATTTTCGCGTTGGCGCAAATACAGTTTGTCCTCTTTATGCCAGGCAATGCGTTTGCGTAAACTGTCTTCAAACAACGCGCCAATGCCTGATAAACCGTTTTTGGTGGCTTCGGTGAATTTTTTTAACGGGCTGCGGGCGTTAGGGATATTCAGCGTGTTTTCAAAAAAGGCCGCATCTGCCAAGCAATTCGCCGTCTCAGCCGCCATGCCGTCGCGTTGTAACAGGTCAGAAAATGGCGCGAGGTTGCCGGTTTTGTTGAAACCGTCTAGCGCGTTTAACCAGTCGGCAATATTCAACAGACCATCTAATTGCATAACGGGCGTTAAGCCATCTTTCGTCCGGTCTAATGCGCCGTAATAAATGCCGTTGATGGTGACGTTGCGGGCGGTCTTTAAATACATCGCACTGAGCAAGCCCAGCATGGGTAAATGGCGTAAACCGTGGGTGAGGTCTAGCGATACGGTGTCCCCTGCTTGAATGGCGGAAGCCATGATTTGTAGTATTTCAACTTGTTCTGCAAGGTTGTCGCCGTAAGGGATACGCTTTAGTTGGCAATCCACTTGTAATGCTTGGCTAACGGGAAGGGCAAAGGCATCCAGTTGTTGCTGGCTAACGCTATCGGTTTCAACCGCTTCGCTTAAATTAGCCCACTGCTCGTGACTGTCCGTGCCTAATTGCTCGCATAACACGTCCCACATACTGCCTGAGGTGCCAAGCATAACCAGCCGTTCGGGTTGGATATGCCTGTTTAATGCGAAACTGAAAAAGCGGGCACTTTGTTGTGTGCCATCAAATTGATAGCAAGCTTGTTTGTATTGCCCTTCTTGTTTGCGGGATTTGCCTAAAAAACTGATGAGGATGTGTGTCATGGGTAAGCTCCGTGTTGTTTGAAAGCATTACAACACACTATATGGCTGTTTTTTAGTTTAACAATTTTGTTTAAGCATTGTGTCTATGGTTTATTTTTCCTGATTAACAAGAGGCTTCAAGGAAGCTGCAAGGCTATACCTCAAGGGTACAAGAGCCGTTCGTGGTGAGCGCTTCGGCTACGCTCAGGAGAGCCTTGTCGAACCATGAACGGCTTAACTATCTATCCTTCGACAGCAATCAGTTACAAAATAAAATCCGTGACGTTTATTGAAGTTACGCCGGATAACGCAATAGAAAAGTCCGCTGCGTTATCAGCATCATTATTGCCGTAGAGAATGTGATTGGTTTTATCAAAATATAACGCGCCTGGCTTGGTAAACGAACCAGAAAAAGCTGCGCCCACCGTAGGCGATGTGAAGGCGTTATTGCCTTTCGCAGCCGTATTCGCATCGATTTCGGATAAATCAATTTTGTCATGTTGCAGACTTTTAAAATCAACGATGGTATCTCGTGCGCTTGCTTTAATGCCCGTTTCAACAGTGCTGTTAAATTTGAATTTGTCCGCACCAACTCCGCCATTCAGTTTATCTTTACCTAGACCACCTATCAGCACATCGTTGCCTGAACCACCTAGCAATTTGTCTGCACCAGCACCGCCATTTAGATTATCTTTACCTAATCCACCTGTCAGCACGTCGTTGCCTGAATCACCTGACAGTTTGTCTGTGCCCGCACCGCCATTTAGCTTATCTTTGCCCAATCCACCTGTCAGTGTGTCATTGCCTGAACCACCTATCATGGCATCCGCCCCAGAATCACCGTTAATAACATCATTGCCTTCTAAGCCAAAAATATTATCGTCACCCGCCAGCCCTGAAAGCGTATCGTTGTCCGCCGTGCCAAGCAAGGTATCGTTACCTAGTGTTGGGATGTTAGTGTCAACGTCATCATTGCGAATCATGCCTGTTGCCGTCGTTATGTCTAGTGTTGCCCCTGAAGCATTAGATAACACGACATTAAATAACTCATCTAGCTCAGACACACTATCGTCAGCAACATCGATACCAATCACTTTGCTGACTTCATCAGCAGCAAAAACAAGTGTGCCTGCGCTATTGGTAAAGTCATCACTGGATGCCAAGCCACCTGAGACGTTGTAATCGACTGTGGATGTGCTGGCGGTATCACCTGAGCGGTTTACCGTAAAAGTAAATGCGCCACTGCCCTCGCCTTTATCGGCATCGGTTGTTGTGATGCTTAACGCAGCATCGTCATTCCGAATAGTACCCGTTGCCGTCGTTGTACCAAGCGTCGCGTGATACGGGTTAGACAACATTACATCAAAAGTTTGATCTGGCTCCACCACGGTATCACCAACAACCTTAATCGTTATCACCTTACTGATTTCATTTTCGGCAAAGTTAAGCAATCCCCCTAAAGGTGATTGGGCATCATGAAAAAAACCGACACCCAATGAAATATTATTAACCTCATAACTAACAGTGCAACTACTGGCAGTATCGCCAGTACGGCTTACTGTAAATGTAAATGCAATATTGTCACCAGCACCTTCAGCTTTATTTGCATCTGTCGCTGTAATTTCCAACACAGAGGCCTTAGCGGTCGTGACAATCTTCAGACCGCCCGTGCCATCAGCCACATACGCATAATCACCATTAATTGCCACATCATTAGCATAATGATTAGACCCATCATAAAAATCAAAGACATCAAGAAATGTAGGATTTGCTGGGCTACTAATATCAATCACTTGTAAACCACCCAATCCCACGGCTACAAACGCAGTATCACCCGAAATAGCCGAAGCCTTAGGATAGCCACCATTTGCTCCGTAAGCTCCAAGTAGTTGAGGGTTAGACAGATCACTAATGTCAATGAGCTGAAAACCACCTGAATCATCCGCGACAAAAGCCGTGTTATCCTGAACGGTCACCGCATTTGAAAACCCTGACGTGTCATAACTGCTAAGGGAGATAGGGTTACTTAAATCAGTAATATCAAACAGTTGCACCCCAGCACCCGAAGCCGCTAAAAAAACTGTGTTGCCTTGAACAGTCACATTGTAAATAGCCCCTAAAAGGCCATTATCGTAGCCAATACTGCTGAGTAATGCTGGATTAGCTGGGTCGCTGATGTTAATGAGTTGAAGGCTATCCAAGTCCGCCACGAAAGCCGTGTCACCCACAACGGTTACGCCCCTCGCAGAACCAGGGGTGTCATAGCTACCCATCAGCATGGGCTGAACAGGATTACTGACATCGATTATTTTTAATCCTTGATCGCCGATGGCTACAAAGGCAATATTATTTGCAACAGCAACATCACGGGCATCCATGCCACCATAAACGCCAACAAACGTTGGATGAGCTGGGTCACTGACATTAATCGTTTCCAAGCCATTAGTTCTATCGGCTATGAAAGCAATATTGTCTACGACCGTGACACCAGACACATCACCCGCACTATAAAAGGTGCCGACAAGTCTCATAATGTATCCCCATAAGTAATGGTTACAATGGTAGTTTTCAGTTTAGGTAGTTTCATAAGTATTGCTCCAAATGTAATGTGATTTTTTTCATGGCAAACCTCATTGTGTGATTGTTGTGACGTTATGGATGTGTTGAATATTTGGCAATAATTTCAGCGCTACGCACTGGGTCTTCACTGTGTGTCAAAATATCCAACACCAGCGACTTGTCTTGCTCTGAATACGCATTCAGCGCAAGTTTCTCCTCAATATAATCGAGCCGGTTACCGCTAAATTGCCGGTTAGCAAGTTGATAAGCAGACTCGACGACTTGACTTACTTGGTCAGTATCAGCGGACTGCATTTGTGGCAGGGCTAATAAAGCATCTAACGCATATTTGGACGGGTTGCTTTTAAGCTGTTCGTTGGCTTGGTTGTAAAGCTCGGTGTTGTTTTGTTCTAAAGCTTGTGCGCTGATTTGCGCCAGGGCTTCGGGGTGGTCAATCGCCAGCAGTTTTTCACGCATGGCGGCGTTATCGGTGCCGTTAAATTGTTTGACTAGATCAGCGGCAACTTGGGCGCGGTTGCTTGTTTCGTTGATGTTATTGGTTAGTGCGTCTTGCAATGGTCGAGGTATTTCGCGCTCACTGGCAAGATAATTTACAAACGTGTTGGCTATTTGGGCGGAATTAAATTTTGCCAATGCGTTCATTAATACCGCACCGCGCTTGCTGTTAGCCGACTGTTGCAGCATTTTTTCAATCGTATCCACCAGCATTGCCGCGAATTCAGGATGATTACTTCGGCTCAGTGAGTTGGCGAGCTGGGCTAATTGTTGTTTCGATAAATTACCCGCTAGCAAATGGTCTTGTAACACCTGTAAGCAACTTGGGCATTGGGCGATATAGCTTAGATTGGACAGGCGGATAGGCTCATCGGGTGTTAATGTCGTCAGTCGTTGGTTTAATTTAGCGTGTAAACCGGCGTCATCAATATTGGGATTTGCAAAACTATCCGTTGGTTTTGGAGTGTTCCAGTCCATTTTTTGTGTGATAACGGTTGGCGGTTTTTTAGCGGGTTGGCTAATGGCTTTAGTGATTTGCGGGTTTTCTAATGGTTGCGCTTCTGGTTCGGATGTCAGCAAATAACGTCCATACAAAACGCTGCTAACTAGGGATAAGAGGATGATAGGGCTTATTTTTGCTTTCATCGTTTTAGTCACAAGGTTTATTCTTAAACAATACTTCGGGCAGTTTTTGAAAAAATTTATCGTTCCCACGCTCTGCGTGGGAATGCAGCTAGTGACGCTCCAGCGTCACGCAACGCTGGAGCATTGCCGGATGAATTCCCACGCGGAGCGTGGGAACTATGCAAAGGAACAGTTCAGCTAAAGCAAAGCGTTATATTGATAAATCCCCCCTAACCCCCCTTTATCAAAGGGGGGGAAATTAATATCTTCTTCGCTGACATCGTAAGGAAACCGTCTTCCCCCTTTATCAAAGGCATGAGTATCTACACAAGTTTTGCAACCATTTGATTTTTATGAAATTGCCACTTTTCGTCAAATATGCTAACTATTTGTTTTACAAGAACTAATAAAAGATGTGTAGATACTTATGCTTTATCAAAGGGGGGAATTAATATCTTCTTCGCTGACATCGTAAGGAAACTGTCTTCCCCCTTTATCAAAGGGGGATTGAGGGGGATTTTAAATTCACAACATAATGATTTTTATGGCTTTATTACTTAATTGTTGGCAGTGACGCGGAGCGTGGGAACTATGCAAACAGCTAATTAAGGTAAATAAGTCTTTGGATTAACCCATCCAAGAGATGTTACCGCCGATAGACTCGAAGCATATCCCCAGCCACTACTCAAATAACTTTTATTTAATCCGAAATGTAAATGGTTATTACCTGGGTAGTCGGCACCTGTTGTTGTTTTAGCCATTCGTATTGAACCAATGACTTGATTGGCAGAAACAGATGAATTTGTTGCTAACGTGGATGATAAGTGACCGTAGTAACCATAGATTATGTCGCCGTTACAATCATGTTTTATGATGAGAAATGAGTTCCAGTAATTATCATAAGCAGTGCTATAAGGATTGTTAGTTTTATTAAGCATGACTGTTCCTTTACACATGGCATAAACTGGAGTGTTCAAGGTTGTCATAATATCAATGCCAGTATGGTACGAACCAAAATTGTAACTACCCACCCCAAAAGGAATGTTACTGTGAGAAGTAAGAGGCCATACTTTTTGAGCAGTAGCTGTTCCAGCCGTAGTAAAGTACCGATAACCTGAAAAGCTACTTGCCCCGGTAGAATTATTTGCCCGCACCTTCCAGTAATAAGTCTGACCTGAAAAATCCATATTTTTGGTGTAACTCGTTGAACTGGTGGCGATTGTGAAGCAGGTACTATCACAAGTGCTGCTGCCGTTTACGTCACGGAAACCGCTAAATGACGAATTCTGGCTAATCACTAGGCGATAACTGGTCGCGCCAGAAGAATACCAGCTAAATCTTACATTGGACTGTGACACATTAGTTGCGCCGTTATAAGGCGTGCTTAATGTAGGAACAGGCGGCGCGGCGACTACAGATACCGAAAAAGCCAACAAAGACAAGCCCGCCAAACGGGCTAACGCTGTCTTCACGGCGTTTAAACTGATTAATTTTTGATTCATTTGCTTAACCTTGTATGAGAGTGATGTCGGGTTCGTCCGGGCCGTTTTACCCATTGGGCACTTGGTAAAAAGCCTGTGGCTATGCTAGAGTTATTTCCAAGCATTTTCCACCAATCAGTACGGTTATTTCACTCGCAGGAGTTTGTTTTGTGAAAGTTCATGAAAAAATTAAGGTTTTAAGGCAATCACAAGGTTGGACACAAGAGGAAACGGCGACTAAATTGGGCATGTCAGCTAACGGCTATGGGTTGATTGAACGGGGAAAAACCAATGTCGATTTATTACGGCTAGAGCAAATCGCGGAATTATTCGGTATCGATTTAGCAGAACTATGTGATTTAAGCGAGAAGAATGTCATCAATTTAATTACAAACACACACAATAGCCAAACCCATTGCACTATTGGCGCCGCTGTTTACGAAAACTCCCAACTAAAAACAGAAATAGAAAAACAACAGCTTATTAATGAACAACAAGCCCAAGAAATCCTTTATCTAAGAGGGCTGGTTGATTGTTTGCTGAAAAAAGAAAATCAAGAAAAAATGAACCGGCAGCAAGCAAGCCATCTTGTCAACCCTGAATAGCGGGTAAATGGCAGAGTAGCTTTCCGCGAGGCAAGCCGCCCTACTAACCCTTACAAACTGTTACCGTTGTAATCCTCACCTGTCATGCTAAACTCGAAGCCTGTCAAATCGCCTCCCCCCACAACCCCACAAACCCATGCAAGACATCTACATCAACCCCTTCACCGATTTTGGCTTTAAAAAACTGTTTGGCGAAGAGCCGCATAAAGATTTGCTGATCAGTTTTTTGAACACCTTGCTGCCCGAAAAACATCAGATTGAAAACCTGCATTACAGCAAAAATGAATACCAAGGCAGCACCGCGCTGGATCGCAAGGCCATTTTCGACTTGCATTGCACCAGTGCGAGCGGCGAGCGGTTTATCGTCGAACTGCAAAAAGCCAAGCAAAACTACTTTAAAGACCGCAGCGTGTATTACAGCACCTTCCCGATTCAGGAACAGGCGCAACGCGGCGATTGGGATTATCAACTGGCAGCAGTCTACACCGTTGGCATCCTCGATTTTGTGTTTGATGAAGATGCCAAAGCGCACGATCTGGACGTCATTCATAGCGTGCAGTTAAAAAATCAACATGGCAATGTGTTTTACGACAAACTGACGTTTATCTACTTAACCTTGCCCCATTTTAAAAAAACCTTAGCGCAACTTGACAGCCAGCAGGATAAATGGCTGTATATATTCAAGCACCTGCATGAATTACATGACATTCCGACTGTGTTGAAAGACAGTATTTTTCTGAAAGTTTTTGCCGTGGCACAAATTGCTAAACTTAGCCATCAAGAACAGCAGGCCTATGAAGACAGTTTGAAGTATTACCGCGATTTAAAAAATGTGACCGATACGGCGTGGGAAGAAGGCAAGCTCGAAGGGCTTGAAGAAGGTTTGCAGAAAGGGCTGGAGGAAGGTTTGCTCAAAGGTGAGCAGGCAGGTATCGGGAAAGCGGTGTTGGCGATGCACCGTCAAGGCATGTCTGTCGACTTTATAGCGGCCACACTGAATTTGCCGTGTGATACTGTTGACTATCTCATTAGCAACAATCAATAAGCGGATACCGCTTTACACCAATCACAGTAATCCAGCCCCACAATAGATTGACTTAATAACGATGAGTCGTAGAGAATAGCCGATTTAGATCTGTAACCTTTACCTCTGATCGTGCATGGATAACAGCGCCCCTCCTTTGAACAGTTTGGTTTCCGTTCGAAATTTATCTTTTTCCCGTGGTAACAAAAAAATATTCGATGATATTTCGCTGGATTTTGAACGCGGCAAAATTACCGCCATCATGGGCCCCAGTGGCACCGGCAAAACCACACTATTAAAACTGATCGGCGGACAACTGTGTCCTGAGCAGGGTTCGGTCACCGTAGATGGTCAAAATGTCCATCAATTACGCCGCTCCGAACTTTATAATCTGCGCAAACGCATCGGTATGCTGTTTCAAAGCGGCGCGCTGCTAACCGATATGAATGTTTACGATAACGTGGCATTTCCGTTGCGTGAACACACGCATCTTTCCGAATCTATGATCCGTACACTGGTGTTGATGAAGCTTCAGGCGGTAGGCTTAAGAGGCGCAAGAGAGCTGATGCCTAATGAACTGTCCGGCGGCATGGCAAGACGCATCGCGCTGGCGCGGGCTATTGCACTGGATCCTATGATGATACTTTACGATGAACCCTTTACCGGTCAAGATCCGATTTCCATGGGTGCTTTGGCGCATCTTATTAAATCACTGAATAATACCCTGGGGCTTACCAGTATTATCGTCTCTCATGATGTCCATGAAACATCGCTGATTGCTGATTATATTTATGTGATATCCGAAGGCCGGATTATCGATCAGGGTACGCCTACCGCCATGCTGCAATCGACATCGGCATGGACTGCACAATTCATGACCGGTGCGGCTGATGGCCCTGTACATTTTCACTACCCGGCAAAAGACTATGTTGATGATTTGCTGTCATCTGGAAAACGTTATTAATGGCTTGCTAAGATGATTCAATTCCTGCAAAACTTAGGCGCAGAAACGCGGACCAGCTTTACCAAGCTGGGTCGGGGCACTTTCTTTTTATTACAAACCCTGTCCGGCATCCTTAGCGTATTGCCGCGCCCCCGATTGCTGATTAACCAACTGTATTCCGTCGGCGTCTTGTCTTTCCTGATCATCACCATTTCCGGGCTGTTTGTTGGCATGGTGCTGGGCTTACAGGGCTACTACACGCTGTCTGACTTTGGCGCGGAAGAATCGCTGGGCGTTATGGTCGCCACTTCTTTGGTTAGGGAGTTGGGCCCAGTGGTGTCTGCGTTGCTGTTTGCCGGTCGGGCCGGTACAGCATTAACGGCGGAAATCGGCCTGATGAAAGCCACTGAACAACTATCCGGCATGGAAATGATGGCGGTTGATCCGATCAAACGCATTATCTCGCCGCGCTTTTTGGCTGGCTTATTTTCCATGCCTTTGCTGGCTGCGTTGTTCAGCGCGGTCGGTATTATTGGAGGACAACTGGTCGGCTCCGGTTTATTAGGCCTTGACGAAGGCGCTTACTGGTCACAAATGCAGGCAAAGCTTGATTTTCAGGATGATATTGTCAACGGCATGATTAAAAGCATCGTGTTCGGTTTTGTCATCACATGGATAGCCTTATTTGAAGGTTATGACGCCATCCCAACGTCTGAAGGCGTAAGCCGGGCCACCACGCGCACCGTCGTCAATTCTGCCTTCAGTATTTTAGGTCTCGATTTTATTCTCACCGCCCTCATGTTTGGAGAAAATTAACATGCAGCACACCAACACTCAGGATACGCTGGTCGGACTTTTTGTCGCCTCGGGTATCGCCGGAATGTTTTTCCTCAGCCTTCAAGTCAGTAATTTAAGCTCTTTTTCCCAAAAGGACAGCTACACGATTAGCGCCCGTTTTGAAAATTCCGGCGGCTTAAAAGTCAAATCGCCCGTATCCGCCGCCGGCGTTAAAATAGGCCAGGTCAGCAGTATCCATTTTGACACCAAGACCTACGAAGCCGTCGTCACCATGACCATCAACCCCAAGTACAACACCTTGCCTGACGATACCACGGCCAGTATTTTTACCGCAGGGCTCTTAGGCGAGCAATATGTCAATCTGGAACCAGGCGGCTCAGAGTCTTACCTGAAAGATAACGGTAAAATTGATATTACACAGCCCGCCATTATTCTCGAAAAAGCCCTTGGACAATTTTTGTTTAAAGCGGCGGAAGAAAAAAGTGAGTGACGGGTATGACTAACTTGCAAATCCTTGATGAAGGTGCTGGTCATTTCACCGTAGAGGGTGATCTCACTTTTATAACTATCGGTAAAGATACCGTAAAATCACTCGCATTTTTAACCTCAGCCAAAGAAATAACCGTGGACTTGAGCCGCGTTTCCAACACGGACAGCGCAGGGCTTGCGCTGATGATTGAATGGATCAGATATGCCCGCAGCAAACGCACACCACTACGCTTTAAAAAAATTCCAAAACAATTGCTTAATCTGGCCAAACTCAGCGGGCTTGATAACACCAGCTACTTTACCGCCCAGTCTGATGACTGAAGCAACCCAACAACATTCACAACCTATACGGATAACACCTTATTATGGATAAATTGATTATTACTGGCGGTACACGGCTCTCTGGAGAACTGCGCATCTCCGGCGCCAAAAACGCCGCCCTGCCTATCCTTGCGGCGACGCTGCTTTCAAAAGCGCCCGTCAGTGTCGGCAACATCCCGCATCTGCATGACATTACAACAACGATGGAATTGCTGGGCCGCATGGGCGTACATTTGCTCGTCGATGAAAAAATGAATATCGAAGTTGACAGCAGCACGATTACCAGCTTTGAGGCACCTTACGAACTGGTTAAAACCATGCGGGCATCAATCCTGGTATTGGGGCCTTTACTGGCGCGGTTTGGCGAGGCGCATGTCTCACTGCCTGGAGGTTGCGCCATCGGCACCCGTCCTGTTGACATTCATCTTAATGGTCTGATGAAAATGGGCGCAGAAATTACCGTCGAAGGCGGTTACATCCATGCCAAGGCAACCCGTCTGAAAGGTTGCCGACTGGTGCTTGAACAGGTTACCGTCACCGGTACGGAAAATTTATTGATGGCGGCTACGCTGGCGGAAGGTATCACCATTATCGAAAATGCCGCAAAAGAGCCTGAAGTCACTGATCTGGCATATTTTCTCAACAAAATGGGCGCCAAAATTTCTGGCATAGGCACCGATGTGCTGATTATAGAAGGCGTTGAAAAGCTGGGGCAGGAAAGCATCCATTACGACATCCTACCTGACCGCATCGAAACCGGCACTTATCTGGTTGCCGCTGCTATCACCGGCGGTAAAGTCAAGCTAAAAAATACCCGCCCTGATATTCTCGATGCGGTTCTCGACAAACTGATCGAGGCCGGTGCTGACATCACAACTGGAGAAGACTGGATCCAACTGGACATGCACGGCAAAAAACCCAAAGCCGTGTCGTTGCGTACTGCGCCCTACCCTGCTTTTCCAACCGATATGCAGGCGCAATTTATCGCATTGAACACAATCGCTGAAGGCGTTGGTATTATCACCGAAACCATTTTTGAAAACCGGTTTATGCACGTTCAAGAATTGCAACGCATGGGCGCGGACATCAGGCTGGAATCCAACACCGCCATTTGTACCGGCGTCAAACGGCTCACCGGCGCACCGGTTATGGCAACCGATTTACGCGCGTCAGCCAGCCTCGTTATCGCCGCGCTGATTGCGGAAGGCAGCACCCTGGTTGACCGCATTTACCATATTGACCGTGGTTACGACCATATTGAAGAAAAACTCACGCAATTGGGCGCCACCATACGCCGCGTCGCAAAATAAGGGCTTACCATGCTAACCATCGCCGTCTCCAAGGGCAGGATTTATGACGAAGCCCTACCCTTCCTGGCTGAAGCAGGCATTGTCCCAACCGATGATCCGGCGACTTGCCGCAAGCTGATTTTGCAAACCACCCGCCCGGATGTGCAACTGGTGATCATCCGTGCCACCGATGTGCCGACTTTTGTTGAATACGGTGCCGCCGACTTAGGCATAGCAGGCAAAGATGTGCTGCTCGAACACGGTACAGAAGGCTTGTACGAACCGCTGGATCTGAATATTGCCCGTTGCCGCTTGATGACAGCGGCGCATAAAGACGCGCCAGCCATTTCAGGGCGCGTCCGCGTCGCCACCAAATATGTCAAAACCGCGCAGCGTTATTTTGCAGGGCTAGGCATACAGGCTGAAATCATCAAATTATACGGCTCAATGGAACTGGCGCCGTTGGTAGGGTTGGCCGATTGCATCGTCGATTTGGTCGATACCGGCAATACCTTACGCGCCAATGACCTGGAACCCCGCGAATTGATTATGGACATCAGTTCCAGGCTTATCGTCAACAAGGCGGCCATGAAAATGAAAAATAAAGTCATTGTCCCGCTGCTTGAGCAATTTGAACAAACCCTTGCCAATAGGTGATCCTCATGTCCTACCTAAATATCACTAAACTCGATGCGTCCTCCGCTGATTTCAATACACAGTTACAAAAGCTGCTGGCCTTTGATGAAAGCGATGATCTGGACGTACAACAACGTGTGCTGGCGATTATTGCCGATGTCCGCAACAACGGCGATCAGGCACTGATTGAGTACACAAATCGCTTTGATCATTGCACTATTAATCAAGCGACTGAACTGGAATTATCCAAAGCTACGCTTAAATCGGCATGGGAGAATTTGCCGACAGACCAAGCGCAGGCCCTGCAAACCGCAGCTGACCGTATCCGTGCTTATGCGGAATATCAAAAAATCGAGCCGTGGCAATATGAAGAAGCCGACGGTACTGTGCTTGGACAACGGATAACGCCGCTCGATAGCGTCGGCCTTTATGTTCCTGGCGGCAAAGCGGCGTATCCGTCTTCGGTGCTTATGAACGCTATTCCGGCTAAAGTCGCGGGCGTAGGCGAGCTAATCATGGTGGTGCCAACGCCGCATGGCGAAACTAACGAGCTGGTATTAGCCGCCGCGTATCTTGCCGGTGTAGACCGCGTTTTTGCCATCGGCGGCGCACAAGCCGTTGCCGCCTTGGCTTATGGCACCGAAACTATCCCTGCTGTCGCAAAAATCGTCGGGCCTGGCAATGTCTATGTCGCTACGGCAAAAAAACTGGTGTTCGGACAAGTTGGCATCGACATGATCGCAGGGCCGTCGGAAATCCTGATTATCTGTGACGGTAAAACTAACCCTGACTGGATAGCGATGGATTTATTTTCTCAAGCCGAACATGACGAAAATGCCCAAGCCATATTAATTAGCCATGACAGCCACTTCTTAGCCGCTGTTGAGCAAAGCATCAACAAGCTATTGCTGGAAATGGAACGTGCCGACATCATTAAAGCCTCGCTGACTTCGCGTGGCGCCTTCATCAAAGTTGAGCATCTGGACCAGGCGGCTGATATTGTCAACCGCATAGCCCCCGAACATTTGGAGCTTTCTGTGGAAGACCCCGAAACCTTGTGCCGGAAAATCCGCCATGCGGGCGCTATTTTTATGGGACGGCATACCGCCGAAGCCTTGGGCGACTACTGTGCAGGCCCTAATCATGTTTTGCCGACCTCCAGTACGGCACGTTTCTCATCGCCATTAGGCGTTTATGATTTCCAAAAACGCACCAGCTTAATCAACTGTTCTGAAGCTGGCGCTAATAGCTTGGGTCAGACGGCATCGATATTGGCGCGGGGGGAAGGTTTGACGGCACACGCACGGTCGGCGGAATACCGGATTAAATAATGGCATGGGTAGGGCAGCTATGTCTGGTTAATGGGTAAAGTTTTATGCGCTTAATCAGCAATAAAACATTGAGATTATTTGCCCTATCTCATCCTCAATCGGAAAAACCCTTGCAGGAATGGCGCTGGAAAGTGGAAAAAAACAGTTTTAATTCTTTTGCCGACCTGAAAAACACCTTTAATAGTGTGGATAAGGTAGGCGATTATTATATATTCGATATCGCTGGAAACCATTATCGGCTTATTTCGGCAATCCACTTCAACACACAAACCCTTTATGTGCGCACCGTTTTAACCCATAACGAATACGATCACTGGAACCCTTGATTATGCTACACGCTGAACTTGAAAACATTGTTCATCATTACCAGGAAATTTGCCATTCAGTGCCGTTATATCCAATCCTGAACGAAGCTGAATATGACCACGCAGTCAAGGTATTGAATGAACTCCTTGACGCTGGCGGGGCTAATGAAAATCATGCCTTAGCGCAACTGGTGACGCTACTCGGACATTTCATCGGCGACTATGAACAAGTCCACTATATGGTGGACGATACAACACATTAGTTGCTTATTCCTCGATAAAACCATCGACCCTATGACAAAAAACACGCACATTTCATCCGTTTTCCGTAAAGAAATCCTGGCGATGTCCGCCTACAAAGTCGCCAGTGCTGAAGGCCTGATCAAACTGGACGCGATGGAAAATCCCTACGGTTGGCCTGAAGACCTCAAAACACGCTGGCTGGAAACACTCAAAGACTGCCCTCTAAACCGCTACCCAGACCCGGAAGCAAAGCGGCTGGTGCAAACCATTCGTGCGCATGATCACATCCCTGAGCGCTATTCAATCTTGCTTGGCAACGGCTCTGATGAAATCATCCAATTGCTGCTGATGGCCTTGCCACCTACCGCCAGTGTTTTGACACCCGCGCCGGGCTTTGTCATGTACAAACAAATCAGTGGCTGCCTGGGGCTTAAATATTACGGCATCCCGTTGCTTAGCGACAACTTTGAGCTGGATTTGCCTGCCATGCTGGCGGCTATCGGACAGCACCAACCTGCCGTTATTTTTATCGCCTACCCCAACAATCCGACAGGCAATTTATTCAACGAGGCTGCAATTCATGACATCATAAAAACAGCTAAAGGCCTGGTTGTTATTGATGAAGCCTACGCGCCTTTTGCAGAGGCCAGTTTTATGGCCAGTTTGGGGCAATATACCAACCTGTTAGTGATGCGCACAGTGTCCAAGCTGGGGCTGGCAGGTTTGCGCTTGGGCTATATTACCGGTGACCCTGAAATCATCGGGCAGCTCAACAAAATTCGTCTACCCTATAACCTCAATAGCCTGACCCAACTCAGCGCAGACTTTGCCTTATCCAACAAGGCGTTGTTCGATCAACAAACACAAGCGATTTGTGCAAACCGAAGCCTTGTTTTTAATCAGCTTAATACTATGAATGGCATCACCGCATTTCCTAGTTCAGCTAATTTTATCCTGTTCAGGACACCTAAGAACCAGGCAGACAGCATCTACACCACCATAAAACAACGGGGCGTGTTAATTAAAAACCTCAATCCGCAAGGTGGGCTACTTAAGGATTGCTTGCGCGTAACGATAGGTGCTGATAATGAAAATGATGCTTTTATTGCCGCATTGAAAAACAGTTTTGATGGGTAGTGTACCCACTGGCATACCATTACGCCGATAAAGGCAGTGTATCCAAGGCCACAAAGACAAAACTGCGCTGCCCTTTCTGCATCTGCATACTTTATTGTCCAATCTATCAACTATCCTTAAACAATTCAGTGCAGGCTCTTCAATCCACTGGGTTCTAGTGGTATATTTGCGCAGACAAAAAAGTGCGCTAACGCACGAACTTAATGAGGAGAGTTCTATAATGACAAATGAAGGCGTGGATAATTCTAAACGCCAGTTTTTAACCTCGGCTTTGACCGTGGTTGGCGCGGTGGGTACAGGTTATTTGGCTGTCCCTTTTCTTGCTCAAATGCAGCCTAGCGTCAAAGCAATGGCTGCCGGAGCACCCGTTGAAGTTGACATCAGCAAAATAGAAGCGGGTCAATTAATCAGAGTGGCATGGCGTGGCAAACCGGTATGGATACTCAACAGAACGCCTGAAGTCATTGCAACCTTAAAAACACTGGACTCACAATTAAGAGACCCTCTTTCTCAGGAATCAATCCAGCCTGACTACAGCAAAAACCCTGTCCGTTCCATTAAACCTGAAATTTTCGTTGCCGTAGGTTTATGCACCCACCTGGGCTGTTCACCCACGTTCCGTCCCGAAATTGCACCGAATGACTTAGGCGGCAAATGGAAAGGCGGTTTCTTTTGTCCATGCCACGGCTCGTGGTTCGATCTGGCAGGACGCGTTTATCAAGGCGTGCCCGCCCCTACCAATCTGGAAATTCCGCCTTACCGCTATATAACGGATACCTTAATTATCGTTGGCGAAACTACCGGGGAGAAAACCGCATGAAAATTGACCGCCTTGCCCTATGCGGCAACTGGATTTTAGCGCGTTTCCCACTGGCCAAGGTGTGGAATGAACACATGACGCATTATTATGCGCCCCGGAATTTTAATTTCTGGTATTTTTTCGGATCGCTGGCATTGCTGATGCTTGTCAACCAATTTGTCACCGGCATTTTGTTGACGATGAATTACAAGCCCGATGCCAAACTCGCCTTTGATTCGGTGGAGTACATCATGCGTGATGTGCACTGGGGCTGGCTGATCCGCTATATGCACTCGACCGGCGCGTCTGCCTTTTTTATCATCATCTACCTGCACATGTTCAGAGGGCTAATGTATGGCTCGTTTAAGCAACCGCGCGAGTTAATCTGGATCTTTGGCATGTTGCTGTTCGTCTGCCTGATGGCAGAAGCCTTTATGGGCTATTTATTACCCTGGGGACAAATGTCTTACTGGGGCGCACAGGTTATTATTTCCTTATTCAGTGCCATTCCGGTGATTGGCGATGATCTCTCATTGTGGGTCAGAGGCGATTATGTCGTATCAGATGCCACCTTAAACCGTTTTTTCGCCTTCCATGTTATTTCCGTACCCCTAGTGTTGGTCATGTTGGTATTTCTGCATATTGTCGCCCTGCATGAAGTCGGCTCCAACAACCCTGATGGCATTGAAATCAAAAAGTATAAAGATGAAAACGGCATTCCCCTAGACGGCATTCCTTTCCATCCCTACTACACGGTCAAAGACATCGTTGGCGTAGCGGTATTTCTAATATTTTTTGCTACAGTTATTTTCTATATGCCTGAAATGGGTGGTTATTTTCTTGAACACGCCAATTTTATTCCCGCCGATTCAATGAAAACCCCTGAGCATATTGCGCCAGTCTGGTATTTCACACCGTTTTACGCCATCTTACGGGCTATCCCTGATAAATTTGCCGGTGTTATTGGCATGGGGGGCGCCATTGTCGTGCTTTTCCTGTTACCTTGGCTGGATCGTAATCCTGTCAAATCTATTCGCTACCGCAGTGGTATCTACAAAAAAGCACTACTGTTACTTGTCATCAGCTTTATCGGTCTGGGTTATCTTGGCACTCAACCGGCAACGCCTGAATTAACACTGTTTGCAAGAATTTTTACCGCTATTTACTTTGGTTTCTTCTTATTGATGCCGATTTATACACGCTGGGAAAAAACCAAACCCGTACCGCAAAGGGTTACCGAGCAGCATAGTTTTGAAGAGCAATTGCATACCCTTGAAGAACAACTGCCGGCTTTACTTGATGAAATGACCGAATTAAAACCGGCAACAACGTCAGAAATTGGCGATCCTGCTTTTAAAGGCTCTTTTTTTAGTAGACGGCCCAATGCTGAAGGCATACTCAATGTGATGACTCGGGCAGCAAAAAAACTAAAAGAGAGCCTTGATTGATATGTTTCAATCCACAGCCGGCCTCATCTGTCGGATGACAAAGCCACCGACAGATAGAGGCCGGTAGATTGCCCCCCCGTGAACGGGGAGGTTACCGCAAAGGATAACGATGCTGGCGCATCGTTGTCAACTTTAAGAAATCCCCCTGAAGGGGGAGGTTTCAGACCAGCAAGGTATTTCGATGAAACTGATAACAACCCTATTGCTATTATTAACGCTCTCTGTTGGAACCCATGCTTCTGAACAAACAAAACTGCAGGAAGCCAACATTGATCCCGCTGATAGAGTCTCACTACTACGCGGCGCGAAGCACTTTGTCACCTATTGCCTAGGCTGTCATTCTGCCAAATACATGCGTTACCTGCGCATCGCCATTGATACTGGTGTGGATGAAAAAACGGTATTAAACGATATTGCGCCAGTTGGCGCGAGCATTTATGACCAACTGAAAAGTGCCATGAACAAGCATGACGCAGAAAAATGGTTCGGTACGCAACCCCCTGACTTATCGTTAATCGCCCGTTCGCGTGGCGCCGATTGGTTGTACAGCTATTTAAAAAGTTACTATATCGATCCCGATCGGCCTTATGGCGCGAACAACTTGGTATTTGAAGATACCTCCATGCCTAATCCACTTTGGCAATTGCAAGGGGAACAACATGCTGTCCAAAGAAAAACGATATGGGGCGAATATACCCAGTTAGTTCTCGATGAACCCGGTAAACTGTCTGAAAACGAATTTGACCGCATGGTCAACGATCTGGTCAATTTTCTCGTTTATGTCGGCGAACCTGTGCAGCAGGAAAGACAAAGCCTGGGCAAATATGTATTGCTTTTCTTAGGCTTGTTTTTAGTCATTGCTTATCTGCTGAAAAAAGAGTACTGGAAAGACATTCATAAAGGGCCTGAATAAGTCCACCCAGCTTAGGGATACAACAAAAGCCGCGTTCCGGGCATCCCAACCCAGAACGCACCAATACGTCACCCATCACCTTGCCCTGCATGTCAACGCAAAAGTTAGTCTTTGTTATGGTATAATGCCGCCTTTTTTACTACCCTACACGCTCATAGAGGTTGTTATTTGTGGCAAATATTATTACCCGTAAATCTGTAATGACGCTTTTTTCATCCCCCACCTGTCCGATGAGCCACTGCGCCCGCTTTGTTTTACACGAAAAAGCCATTACCGCCGACATAGAATACTATGATCCGACTAACCCACCCGACGACCTGCTGGAACTTAACCCAACAGGCACATCACCTACCCTGATAGAACGCGAGCTGGTTTTGTATGATTCCCGTATCATCATGGAATATCTGGATGAGCGTTTTCCACATCCGCCTTTACACCAAATGGATCCGGTTTCACGCGCGACAGCCAGGATGCTGATTAAGCGCATAGACCAGGACTGGTATCAATTGCTCGATGAAATTTTAAACTCGGGTGAAAAAAAATCAGCCCGCGCCAAAAAACTGTTGCGGGAAAGCCTGTTGGCCACTGCCCCCATTTTTGCCGACCGGCCTTATTTTATGAGTGATGAGTTTTCGCTGGTTGATTGTGTTATCGCCCCCTTATTATGGCGGCTGCCCAGTATCAGCATTG
The DNA here is from genome assembly GCA_030689765.1 of Methylovulum sp. GTDB lineage: Bacteria > Pseudomonadota > Gammaproteobacteria > Methylococcales > Methylomonadaceae > Methylovulum. The sequence goes on along the minus strand of JAUYEP010000006.1, from coordinate 10,762 downwards.
ATGTGACAACACATAATGATGTCATTAATAACTATGCCCAGCGTATGTTCAAAAGGCCCGCGTTCAAACGCAGCCTAAGTGAAGCTGAAAAAGAAATGGTAGACGTACCAAAATGACTTCTCTAAAACCCTATTTAATCCGTTCAATTTACGAATGGATTCTCGATAACGACCTCACCCCTCATCTTCTGGTTGATGCAGAGCATAGCAATGCTGTAGTACCGCAACAATTTATTGAAGACGGAAAAATAGTTTTGAATATCAGGCCACAAGCGATACAAGGGCTTTCTCTCGGCAACGAAGAAATTCACTTTAATGCCCGGTTTAGCGGAAACCCAATGCGCATCGTTGCTCCAGTCGCTGCCGTTTTGGCGATTTATGCCAAAGAAAATGGCAAAGGCATGATTTTTGACCAAGAAGATAACGATAGCGACGAACCTCCTCCAGTAAAAAAACCGTCAGCCAAACCTCATTTGCGCGTCGTAAAATAACGCACATTGATGATGAAAACTAAGCCGGGTACGCAGGGCTGTCGGGACGGGATTGTTACAGACAGCAATCATCACTGGGCTAGCCCATTTTTTTATTGTGGTTAAATACCCCCGGCCAAACAATCACCGCCGTCCGCAAGCGCGTTTTGCCAAAGCTGGACATCCGGTCGAAATCTTCCCGTGCAATCGGGATAAACTGGCAATCCAGCTCGCTTTGCCGACCGTCATCTGGGTCGGAATCGTGCATATACAGGCAATCATCATCAAAACCGCTCATCACGACCCAATGCGGCGCTTTTTTTCTATCCATTAGATAGGTGCTAATCAGTATCAACGGAATAGCACCGGATTTGAACGCGGCAATCAGTTCATTCTGGGTAATATTGGCGTACTGTATCGGTACGTCCTGTTCCTCCGCTTCGCGCTTAAAACAATTGTCCACCAGCTCAACGATGCGCTTTTTTTCTTCGTTGCGCACACTGTCAATAAACAGCGTTCCGGTTTGATTAATCCAGACTTCAACGGCAAATTGCCGGCGTTTTGCAGCCAGTGCCAAGCCTATCGGATGACAGCCACCATGCCCGGAGGTCATAAAAATTGTCGTTGCTTCGCGCCATAAATTAATTTCTTCTTCCTCTGAAGGCAGGTAATTTTTATTTAGCGCGTGCATTGCCATCATCAATGCCGCCGGGCCGCAGGTAAACGGCGTGGTCTGGCGCAGCCAGTGGACAGAACGGTGTTGCAAGGTATCCCGATAACGGCGTATGCGTTTTTGATAACGCAACGCATCTTTATGATCCTGATAATAATCGCGGTAAATACCAAATTTCTGGAAACCGAGTTTCTCATACAACGTAATCGCGGCGATATTATCGACACTCACTTCCAGCCGCAGGTAAAGCCTGCCGTCTTCATGCGCGGCCTGCTCACCGGCTTGCATCAACAGTTTGGCGATACCGTTTCCCCTTTGTTCAGGCATAACGACAATAGAATAGATTCTGGCGAGACGGGTGCCGGGATGGTAAATGATAAGGATATAACCGACCACGCGCCGCATGAGTTCAGCGACCAATAAGGCGCGATGGTCAGTAGCCAGCCAATGCCGAAAACTGCGGCGGCTTAATTTGTCGGTAGTAAAACCAGCATTTTCGAGCTTTACCAGATCGTCAAGATCGGCAAGCTTTCCCGGACGGATCAGTACAGTCAAGACGACACACCCCGCAACGCTTGCAGGATCACTTGCCGCGCACGAAACAGCACCATTTCCTGCCATGCCTTATCATCAGGGCAAAAATGATGGCGCATGAGATTGCGGTGTCCGCGTTTAGCCTCCTCATTATCTGCTTGTGACCACAGCAGATGATCTTGTAATAACACTTCGAACAGTTCATGCGTGGGATAAGTGCCAAATTCCAACGTGATATAGCAGCTGCGCTGGTTCATGACCGAATGCCAGGCAAAATCCAGCAAACCGGTTTTAGGCACGGAACTCGAGGTGCCCAGTAGCGGCAACATCACCGAAGCGCCGTACCAGCGGCTGGCAACCTTAGCCGCCGCACCGTCCGGCTCGTGGTCGCAAATAATTTCACCATAACCGTAGGATCCCAAACCGGTATGCACATCGATGACCGCTAAATCCCGCGACTTCAAGGCATAACGTTGTATCAGATCTTCGGTAACCAGCCTGCCGTGTGCAGACGCCTGCCCACCATAAAATGGCCCGGCCGGATCGGCATATTGTCCGGCGCTGATTGCACGTTCAAACGCATCACGCCCGTGCTGTTTTTCAAATTCGGCAAAAGCCGCCTGCCGTTGCTGTGCATCGAATAAAAACAACGCCGGACGCAATAGTTCATAACCGGCATTTTTTGGCAAGGGTTTGGAAAAATCGACCACATTGCGGTTCAAGTCCACCCCATCGGCATCACAACGACGTTGCCAGGCATAGCCCCAAGGCGTCAAGGCATGGATCATCAGTACGGCGGTATCATCAGGCATAACCGCAATACCAGAGGCCAGCAAGCGCAACCAGTCAAGCTCAACGGCATTACCGGCAAAGCCTTCAATGCCATGCGTCCCACTGATGATGACTAAAACTTTGGCGGCTTCTTCAGCACCTATCCAAGCCGTATCAGTCATCAGCACTTCGCCGTCCGGCCCAACACCTGCACATTGGTAAGGCAGATATTGCACGGGATAGGACAAATCAGTAAGCTGTTCCAGCCAGCGTTGTCTGCCGGTGGCATAATTGGTGGAAAAGAGTTCGGTATCAAACATAGTAAGGGGCATAGCGTTACCTAATGTTTTTGGGTTACCCAGTGGCGGGACAGGCAATAGAGACTCAACAGAGACTGTGAAAGTATTCGTGAAGCATATTATTCACCACGAAGATGCAATTGCGCGCCCCTCCCAGAGGCAAGCCGGTATGGTATTCGAGTAGCAGAAGAAAAGCCACGGCGAATTGAGCCGAAAAAAATAAACTATTCAAGTAATCTATCATCACTTCAAGGTTATACTTATTAAAACACCCCCGTAGAGACGTTGCATTGCAACGTCTGTATTTGCAACATCTAAACAGAAACTGGCTCATGAAAAAAATTATTTACATCGCCCTATTATTTTGGTGCGGTATCCTGGCGGCTAAAGACACACCGCCACGCGAAGCCCGCTTGTTCATCCTTTCCGGGCAGTCAAACATGGCCCGCCTTGACCCCGATTTGTCTTTTACGCCAACATTGAAAAAAGCATTTCCAAACGATGAAATCACCGTTATTAAAGATGCAATGGGCGGGCAACCGATTCGTCGCTGGTATAAAAAAGCAGCGCCTGAAAAAGGAAAGCGGGGGAATGCTATCGGCGACCTTTACGACAGGTTGATTAGCAACGTCAAAGCCGGTTCTGCAAACACCCATTTCAGTACAGTGACGTTTGTCTGGATGCAGGGCGAGACTGATGCCAATCAACGGCACGGCGACAGATATGCAACCGAGTTGCGCGGTGTGATCAACCAGCTAAAACACGATTTAGGCCGCGATGACCTTTATGTGGTTGTGGGGCGGATCAGTGATTCCGGCTTGAAGTATCCCAAGCTTCGCAGCGAATGGGAAAAAATGCGCAACGCCCAAGTTCAGATAGCAGAAACCGATAGCCGCAGTGCCTGGGTTGATACCGATGACCTTAATGGCGAAAAGGATGTGCTGCATTATACCGATGAAGGCTATAAAACATTCGGCGAAAGGCTGGCGCAGTCAGCGGTTACACTGCTCAAGAAAAAATAACCGGTTAAGGCTCTCCCGCCCATTGATGGCCTGACCGATGGCTTAAACAATCCCGCGCTAAGTTGGTAACGGCTATCGCCAAAAAAATATCTAATAGACTTGTTTTAACTTTATTAATCAATGAGTTAATGAAAAATAAACTTAATGATGCCTATTTTTAACCTATTGATTTTTATATATTATGGAGTCCAAATTTAAAGTAAACTCCTAAACCACCACAAGGTTTAAACATATAACCGTTTGAAAAATATTAATATTCAGTTAAAACAAGTCTAATAGAAAATCTCCCCTAACCCCTCTTTTTTAAAGAGGGGGACTGGATAGTTACGCTCAGGCAGGTTTATCAATTAAAGGGGTCTCATGGACAACAAACAAGAAAATAGCTGGCAGTTTGACCCGCAACTTTGGGCGGCTGCGGAGCAAAAACTTGCCGACGCGGCGCTAACCGGCAAATTCGGCATCGTGCCGGATGCCGATGAACTGTTAGGTGATTTGGAAGGCCGCTTGCATCACGAGCTCGAGGTGCACCAGATCGAGCTGCAGATGCAAAACGAGGAGCTGCGGCGTACCCAAACAGCTTTGGAAGCTTCCCGCGACCGCTATTTGCAGCTTTATGAATTTGCCCCAGTGGGTTATCTGACACTCACAGGGGACGGGCTGATTATGGAAGCCAATCTGACCAGCGCCACGCTTCTGGGTGTGGAGCGCAAAAAAATGCTCAAGCGCCGATTTGCATCCTATATCGCGCCCAAAGATAGCGACCGCTGGTATCGGTTTGTTTTGCAAACCAAGGAAGGGTGCAATAAAAATCTTGAACTGACGCTGCATCGCGCCGATGGCACTTGCTTTGATGCACTCCTCAGTTGCCAGTGTGGCACAGCGCAAATTCGGCGCATCACGCTTACCGACATCTCCGAGCGTAAGCAGGCCGAAACAGAACTGCGTATTGCCGCCGCCGCCTTTGAATCGCAGGACGGCATTATCGTGACCGATGACCACAAAACAATTTTGCGGGTTAATCAGGCGTTCTTCCGCATCACCGGTTTTAGCGCCCAAGAGGCAGTTGGCCGTACACCGTTTTTCCTACGTTCTGGTGTGCATGACCAGGATTTCTATCAGGCCATAGGGACATCCCTGGTGCTAGATGGTTACTGGAAAGGTGAAATTTGGGACAAGCGCAAGAATGGCGAGATATTTCCGGCATGGCTCACCATCACCGCAATCTTCGACGAAAACAGATGTCTCACGCATTATGTCGGCTCATTCACAGAAATTACGGCGCTAAAACAGGCCGAAAAGGTTTTGCTTAAGGCGCGCAAACGCTTGGAACGCCAGGTGGCATCTACGCGGGAGGAGCTGGAAAATATCAAGGAAAATTCTTCAGAAATCTCTACTGCACTCAGTGTTGTGCTCAAGTACCGGGAAACAGACAAATCCGACGCCCAACGCGCGTTCTCACAAGAAATGGAACAGACCATCTTGCCTTTCATGAAAAAGTTGAAAAATGCTGACACCGATGACGGGCAAAAACTCCTGATCCATATTCTTGAAAGCAATCTGCAGCATCTGATGAAAACCTACGGGCGCGCCACCAGCCTACCCGCATTGTACAGCCAATTAACCCCCACCGAGGCGCAGGTGGCATCAATGATCCGGCAGGGACTATCCACAAAGCTTATCGCTTCGACGTTAAACCTCGCGCAAGGGACCATCGGCATCCACCGCAAGCACATCCGCAAAAAATTAGGCCTGGACAACACGGCAACCAATCTTGTCAGCTATTTGTTGTCGATGACTGAATAGCATGTCGGGACGTAGCACCGCTACGTCTACGGGTCAGTATCGACTACTTACTGCAAGCCAACAAGGATGTGCGGTATAATCGCGCCCTCACAAACTACCGCAAAGCTATGGCCCAATTTATTGAAGTTCATCCTGAAAATCCGCAACTGCGATTAATCCATCGTGCGGTGGACATCATCCGGCAGGGCGGCATTATCGCTTACCCTACGGATTCCTCTTATGCCCTTGCCTGCCATATCGGCGATAAGCAGGCCATGGACAAAATCCGCCGTATCAGACAATTGGACGATAAGCACGATTTTACGCTGGTCTGCAAAGATCTGGCGCAAATATCCACCTTCACCAAAATAGGCAATGATGCTTTTCGGTTGATTAAGGCATTAACGCCCGGCCCGTTCACTTTCATTTTGGAAGCGACTAAAGAAGTGCCGCGCAGATTGCAGCACCCTAAGAAAAAAACCATCGGCATACGCATTCCAGACCATGCGGTTGCGCATTTGCTGGTGCAGGAACTGGAAGAAGCCTTGCTCAGTGCCACATTAATATTGCCAGGCGCCAGTGATTCCCTCAGCGACCCTTATGAGATCAAAGAAAGGCTGGATCATGAGCTGGATTTGGTGATCGACGCCGGTATTATCGGGTTTGAACCCACAACCGTAATTGAATTTACCAGTAATGGCCCTGTAATTATCAGACAAGGTAAAGGTATTGCCGACATGCTGACCCAAGGAGACACCCGCTATGATGAATGACCTGACGCTGATACAGCGCATAATTGTATGGCTATTGCCCGTCATTTTTGCGATTACCGTGCATGAAGCCGCACATGGCTGGGTGGCGAAAAAATACGGTGATAACACGGCATCGTCGCAAGGCCGGTTAACGCTGAACCCGATCAAGCATATTGATTGGTTTGGGACGGTGATTTTGCCAGGGCTATTGCTGATGACGGGGACCGGCTTTATTTTCGGCTGGGCTAAACCTGTCCCTGTCGATGCCAGAAATTTTAAAAAACCGCTGCATGATATGGCAATCGTTGCGGCAGCAGGGCCGATTGCCAATTTATTGATGGCGACGGCGTGGGCATTGCTGGCGCGGTTAGGTGTCACCATCGGCGTGGAAGCCATTTCGTTACCTCTGATTTATATGGGCATTGCCGGTATTTCGATTAATCTGGTGTTAGCCTTGATTAACCTGTTACCCATTCCGCCGCTAGATGGCAGCCGGATGCTGACGGGGCTGTTGCCGCCCAGGTTGGCGTGGCAATATAACCAGCTTGAACCCTATGGTTTTTATATTTTGATCGCGCTTTTATACTTTAAAGTGCTAAACATCATCCTGGAATATCCGATGTATATTGCCCAGAATGTGTTTTTTTCCATTGCCGGACTATAGTGTCGTGACAGCTTCATCGCTACATGAGTTGGATTTTTACGCGTGGACACAGCAACAGGCGCAGCTCATCAAATCCGGTGCCTGGGTTGATATTGATTTTGAACACGTACTTCTGGAGATAGAGGGCATGGGGGCAAGTGAACGGCGCGAATTGATTAACCGGCTTGCTATCCTTTTAGCGCATCTCTTGAAATGGCATTACCAGCCTTCGTTTCGTGGGCGTAGCTGGCAGCTCACAATTAAAGGGCAACGGCGGCAGTTGCAAAGGCATTTAAAGGACAATCCCAGTTTACATGCGCGACTGGATGAGTTTGTCGCTGATGCCTACATCGATTCGGTGTTGTTGGCGGCTAAAGAAACCGGCTTTGACGAATCCCTATTCCCCGTTCAATGCCCTTATGCCCAAAATGATATTTTGAATCCCGATTTTTATCCAGAATCGTAGCGGATGTGAAGGCTAGTGGAAAATGCGCCAGAACAACCCCCAGCTTTTGCAATGGTCAACGGCATCCCGTTTAACCAGTTGCCCGAAGACCTCTATATCCCCCCCGATGCGCTGGAAGTCTTTTTAGCGTTATTCGAAGGCCCGCTGGATTTATTGCTGTATTTAATAAAACGGCAAAATCTGGATATAGTGAACATACCCGTCGCCGAAATTACCCAGCAATACATCAACTATATCCAGTTAATGGGGTTGTTGAATATTGAATTGGCAGCAGAATATCTGGTGATGGCAGCGTTATTAGCAGAAATAAAATCACGGATGCTGTTACCGCGCCGTCCTGATGCGGAAGATGAAGAAGACGATCCCAGGGCGACATTAATCCGCAGATTGCAAGAATATGAAGGTATCAGGAATGCGGCTGATGAAATGGATCAGTTGCCCCGAATGGAACGTGAGCTTTTTGCCACCGAGGTTGACATATCGGCGTTAGCCATTGAACAAATCTTACCCGACATCGAATTAAAAGAACTGTTACTGGCTTTTCAGGACGTGCTTAAACGCGTCGATCAACTTAGTCACCACCAAATTACCAAAGAAGCTTTATCTGTCCGTGAACGAATGGCAACCATTTTGGCAAAACTTGAAGGAGAAAATAGTCTCCTTTTCCCGCAATTATTTATCCGAAAAGAAGGCCGACACGGTGTCGTCGTCTCGTTTTTGGCCATCCTCGAACTCAGCAAAGAGCGGCTTATCGACATTATCCAGCCCGAACCCTTTGCCCAAATCCGAGTCAGGGCCGCAAGCCCTGCCCAAGCCGAAGCGGAAAACGACTAAAGCAGCTAAACCGCCCATTGACGTTGAGCTAAATTCACATGCGCCGCTTGATTCCGCCAAACTCATCAGGCTTCGTTCCTTTGCCAAGTCCAGAAGCCGACATCGACATATTAAGCCCGCCACAATGACCGTAAATGTCGATTCTACGGTTATTGTTCAGCCCGAATACCTTATGGAAACCAAACGTATCGTTGAAGCCATTCTGTTTGCCGCCAAACAGCCCATGACGTGCAAACAGATACAGCAGACATTTCCTGAACTGGAACAACCTGGGCTGCAAGACGTGCAACAGGCGATTGCCGCAATAACTGAAGATTATCAAAGCCGTCCGATTGAGCTAAAGCAAGTCGCCAGCGGTTATCGTTTTCAGGTCAGATCTGAATTGTCGCGTTGGGTGTCACGGCTATTTGAAGAAAAACCGCCCAAATATTCACGTGCATTGCTGGAAACCCTGGCGATTATTGCCTACCGCCAACCGGTTACGCGCGGCGATATTGAAGACATACGCGGGGTCGGCGTCAGTTCAAGCATTGTCCAAACCTTGCTGGAACGCGAATGGATAAAAGTAATCGGACACAAAGAAGTACCGGGCAAACCCGCATTATTAGGCACAACCAAACAATTTCTGGATTATTTCAACATAACAACGCTAAATGAATTGCCGACGCTACAGCGTCTTGATTTGTCACTGGACGGCACACCAACATCCGCAGGTAAAGAATGAAAAACAAAAAACCGACACACAGCGCACCCAAACCGGGTGAACGCAAAACAACAGCGCGTACAGCGCCAAAAAGCCCTCCGCAACCTAAACCCGTGGAGGCTCAAACGGAACAAGACAAGACAGACGATAAGCTTGGCGAGCGCATTCAGAAAGTGCTGGCGCGCGGCGGCGTTGGTTCCAGACGGGAAATTGAGCGCTGGATTGAAGAAGGCAAAGTCAAGGTTAACGGCATCAATGCCGTGCCAGGCATCCGTTTGAAAGCAGGGGATTATTTACAGATTAATGACAGGGTTGTGCATTGGGACAAATTCGCCGAACAAACAACCCGCGTATTGCTTTATCACAAACCCACCGGTGAAGTGGTTACCCGCAACGACCCACAAGGCCGTCCGATTATATTTAGCCGATTGCCGGAATTGCTTACCGCCCGCTGGATTGCTGTGGGGCGCTTGGACATTAACACCTCGGGGCTTTTATTGGTCACCAATAACGGCGAATTGGCGAACCGGTTGATGCACCCCTCCACGCAGGTTGAACGTGAATATGCCGTGCGTATTTTAGGCAATGTTGCCGATGGGACACTGGAAAAGCTCAAACAAGGCGTGGTGCTTGAAGACGGCAAAGCCAAATTTGATGACATTTATCTGTCGGGTGGCGAAGGCGCCAATAAATGGTATTACGTCACCGTCACCGAAGGCCGCAACCGATTGGTGCGGCGCTTATGGGAATCGCAGGAAGTCGTGGTCAGCCGCCTGATTCGTGTGCGTTACGGGCCAGTGGTGTTGCCTGAAAATTTACGGACAAATGCGCATTACGAACTGACCGGAAAAGAGCTGGATTTGTTATTTGAATTTGCAGGCATGGCAAGGGAAAAGCATGATGTATTGGCCGATAAAAGTGCATATACCAGAAAAAGATAGCCGTATAAAGCCCAATCGTCACACAAACCAGTGCGTTTTTCTCTGCGTCTCGCTACCGCTTGGGCATTAACAGTTCCACATGTGCCAAAAAATCATCTGATACTTTCCAGCTAGCCAATTTTTCATAATATCACGATGTTTTAAGGGGTGAAAAATCGTAATTTTTACCTTGGCGAGCATTTCTTATCAACTACTTACGGATAAGCCCTAAATAACGGCAACAAAAAAGGCTTGTATCGCTACAAGCCTCATTTTGTTTGTTATTGATAACGCACCGTGCTAATGCGTCATAAAATCTCGATACAATCCTGATTTTCGGTTAGTAATGCCTGTTTAATTTTTAGATGGTTGTCCACTAATACTTTGATGGTGGCGGCTTTAGATTGGTTACCCATTTTAAGCCATATTATTTTAGGCGGTTGACCGTAAATCAGATTCATCTCGTAAAAATCAGCATCTTTTGTGATGAGATGACATAATCATTATCAATGGCATATTGGCGGATTAGTTTGTCATTCACCTGATCTAAACCAATCAGCGCAACTTGTGTAGACGCTGGGTAAGTGTCTTGTATGAACGGTACGATCCGCCGTGACAGATTTTCATCAAGCAATAACTTCATGAGGCACTGATTGCGATTGAGTGACGATCCCGATCCGCTGCAAACAGTAAACAAGCGGTAATGTCATCAGAGGTTAGCTCTGGGAAGTCATCAATAATTTCCTCGCGGCCCATCCCTTCGGCTAGCCAAGTAAGCACGTCATAAACGGTAATCCGTAAGCCCCTTATACAAGGTTTTCCGCCGCGTTTGCCTGGCTCAATGGTAATGATGTTATGGTAGTCAATAGCCATTTTTTGTCCTTTTGTCCTTTT
>JAUYEP010000391.1 GCA_030689765.1 Methylovulum sp. | reverse complement strand
ATTATTTTGATCCGGGTTTTTAAAGAGCGTTGGCGTTTTCCACCAGCTGAGTCCGACAATTATACAGGGCCATCCAGCCTTGTCAACTTCTATTTCCTTGCCGCCGCCCCAACCTGCCGGGGCCAGCCCAACCCCCTAACTGACCAATGGGTTGGTTTACCGCGAAAAGCCAGTTATTCTAGGCGGATTATTTTTATTGTCAATGATTATTTTAAATCTTATGCTTAAGTCGGTACAAAGCAGATATATCTTCATCACCATAGCCTGCTTCCATTAACCGCTCATAGTCAGCAATCGTCATAGTTACCAACGGCATCGGAATCCCCACTTTATTAGCGATTGCCTGACAAATTTTTAAGTCTTTGTAATGCAGTGCCAATTTGAATCCAGGCGTAAACACATCTTTAGTCATCGTATTTCCTCGATACTGTAGAAACCAGTTTCCTGCAGCACCACCAGAAACTGCACCAATGACTTTTTCCATCGGTAAATCTTGAGCCTGTGCAAATGCTAAAGCTTCTGTCACTGCTTGATTAATGCCTGCACACATAACTTGATTAACCGCTTTGGTAGCTTGACCTGTACCGGTTGAACCCATATAAATAATTTGTGACGACATGGTCTGCAATATTGGACGCACCTTTTCCAGTGCCCCCAAATCGCCGCCGACCATCATAGACAATGTACCGTTTTTGGCGCCTTCCACCCCGCCGGATACAGGCGCATCAATAAATTCAACCTGTTTTTCTGCCAGTATCGCCGCTGCAACCTTTGCTGTTTCGCTGCTAACCGTAGACATATCAACAACAATAGATCCTGGATTGATAGTTTGTGCTACAGCTCTCACAACCGCTAAAACATCGCTGTCTGCAGAAACACACAGCAAAACAACATCAACTTCTGCGGCAAGCGCTTCGATTTGGTCATAAACAGTAACACTTAACTCTTCTGCAAAGGCTTGCGCTTTTGCTGTCGTGCGATTGTAAACGGCTGTCAAAAATCCTGCCTTAGCGATATTTCTCGCCATGCCCACACCCATCGCACCTAAACCGATTATGCCCGCTTTCATCATTTCTCCAGATAGGTATAAGCATTTAATCCGGCTATCAATTCATTTTCATAATCTTGCCGCTGTTCAGCACTGAGATTGCTGTTTGCCAGTTTTTCGCGGAAAGCGGTTTTCAAGTCTTCACTGCTAATATGCACATAATCCAATAATTCAGAGACATCTTCACCCTCTTGCAAATCATAAAAATGGTAGCCGTTATCATCGAGCTTGATATTGATCGAATGGGTGTCGCCAAATAAATTGTGCATATCACCTAATATTTCCTGATACGCGCCCACCATAAAAAAGCCAATCAGATACGGTTGAGTGGTGTCGATTTCATGGATAGGCAAGGTTTTTTCGAGATTTTGTCCATCAATATATTGGTCAATACGCCCGTCGGAATCACAGGTCAAATCCTGGATCACGGCGCGGCGCGTAGGCTGTTCGTCCAAACGGTGAATCGGCATAATCGGGAAAATTTGGTCTATACCCCAAATATCCGGCAACGATTGAAACAGCGAAAAATTACAGAAAACTTTGTCAGCCAATTTCTCGTTCAATTCCTGCAAGATAGCCGCTTCATTCTGATTATTCGGATTCAAGCACAGTTGTAGTTGCTGACAGAAAACCGCATAATCATTTTCGGCCTGCGCCAAGCCATTAATACTGAGTTTGTCCCTCGCAAATTTAGCGCGGGCTTCTGATAGATAAAAATGGGCATCATGATAGGCTTCAACCCGATTCCGGCTATCGGGCAAATCCAGCACAGCCTGCCCGTTGCTGTAAACCGATTCTATATCCGTCACATTAGTGATTAATACCGCATGATGCGCAGTCAGGGCACGACCCGATTCAGTAATAATATCCGGTTGCGGCACTTGTTTTTCAGCGCAAATATCAGCAAAACTACGGACAATATTTTGCGCATATTCATCAAGGCTATAATTAATGGATGATTCGCGGCGCGAGCGGCTGCCGTCATAATCGACACCCAGACCACCACCAGTATCGACGATTTTTATAGCCGCCCCCAAACGATGCAATTCCGCATAAAATTGCCCCGCTTCTTTCAGCGCTATTTTTATGTCATGGATATTTGCGATTTGTGAACCCATGTGAAAGTGCATTAGCTTCAGCGACTCCAATAAATCCGTCTGCTTTAGACGTTCAATCAACTGAAGGACTTCGTGTGCATGAAGGCCAAACTTGGATTTCTCGCCGCCGCTGTTCTGCCACTTTCCAGCGCTGATACTGGACAACCTGACACGCACACCTAAAGACGGCTTAATATCAAGACGTGCCGCTTCCTCGATAATCAGCTCCAGCTCCAGCGGTTTCTCAATCACCAGATAAAGGTTCAGGCCCATTTTCAGACCGATCAGCGCAAGCCGGATATACGCACGGTCTTTATAACCGTTACATATAACGACACCTTGATGCGACAACGCCATAATCGCCAGCAATTCTGGCTTGCTGCCCGCCTCCAGGCCGATATTATCCGCCGCCAGAACACCTTCCACTACCTGCCGTTGCTGATTGACCTTAATCGGATAAACCGGCGTGTAATTGCCACTATAATCGTTGTTTACACAGGCTTTTTTGAACGCATTGTCCAAACGGGTCACGCGGTCTTTTAATATATCGGTAAAGCGAACCAGTACCGGCAGTGATAGCTGCTTGTCATTGAGCGACTGTGCAATCTCATACAAATCCAGCCCAATAGCTTTATCGGCACTGGGTTTTACACACACATGCCCCGCTTCATTAATCGAAAAATAGCCATCACCCCATAAATCTATGGCGTAAGTTTGCGCTGATTGCTGGATAGTCCAGTTATTGACATGGCTTAAATTCACACAATACCCCGTAATTTCATAAAAAAGATGCCGAATTCTAATATAATGAAAACTTATGTATCCGTTTATTTTTCAGGAATCCTCATAATGAATCCCGCGCAATGGTTTACCGAACAAGTCCCAGGGGCTGAAACAGCCTTTTCGTTAAAAATTAAACAAAAATTACACGAAGAACAATCGCCTTTCCAACATCTGGAAATCTATGAAACCGAAACTTTCGGTAATTTGATGGTGATTGACGGCTGCACCATGGTTTCAACCCGCGATAACTTTTTTTATCACGAAATGATGAGCCATCCGGTGTTATTTACGCATCCCGAGCCTAAACGGGTCTGGATTATTGGCGGCGGCGATTGCGGCACATTACGGGAAGTCTTAAAACACCCCATCGTCGAACACGCCGTGCAGATTGATATTGATGAGCGGGTCACCCGATTGGCGGAAATCTATTTCCCGGAATTATGCGAGTCTAATAATGACCCAAGGGCTGATTTAAAGTTTATCGATGGCATTAAATGGGTAAAAGATGCCGCACCTAACTCGGTGGATATTATTATTGTCGATAGCACCGACCCCATTGGCCCAGCTGAGGGTTTATTTGGCGTAGCCTTTTACCGCGATTGTTACAATTGCTTGTCAGAACACGGCATATTGATCCAGCAAAGCGAATCAGCGCTCTATCATATAAAATTAATCCGTGAAATGCGCGATGCAATGTGCAACTCCGGCTTAAGCCATTTACAAACCCTGTTTTTCCCGCAATGCCTGTACCCATCCGGCTGGTGGAGTGCAACGATTGCAGGTAAAACGGCTTTATCCGCCTTCAGGGAGCAAGATTGCGCCAATAAAACCTTTGATACGACTTACTACAATGTCGATATACACAAAGCCGCAATGGCGCAACCCGAATTTTTCAAAAAAGCATTTTCTTAAAGCTTGCCCTTTAAAATAACCCAATGCAGGACACAACAACCTTTAGATTGATTGAGCGCATCAGTAACCTGCTGCGCTCAGAGGAACGCAAAAAATTTGCCGCTATTGGCCTGCAACCGGTTCATGTACAAGTGCTGGATTATTTATCCGCCTGCAACCGGTTCAGTGACACGCCGGCCGCTGTTGCGGAATATTTGTGCCTGACTAAAGGCACTATTTCCCAATCCATACAAGTGCTTGAGAGAAAAAGCTATGTGGAAAAAAGCCAGGATAATCAAGATGGCCGCGTCGTGCATCTTGCCTTATCGGCAGAAGGCAAACAATTACTGGATGAAATCAAACCCTTAGACATCTTCGCCCAAGCGCAGCAGGCCATATCGGCCCAAGGTTTTAGCACCTTGGAAGCGGCGCTCAACTCAATACTTTCAGAATTACAGAAAGCCAATAACGCCAAAAGCTTTGGCGTATGCCAATCCTGTGCTAACTTCATTGAAGTTGAAAATCACTACCTGTGCAATTTAACCCAGTTACCGTTAAACCAAGTCGATGCAAAAAAAATATGCCGTGAGCATATTCTTGCCGATGACTGGGATATTTCAACCCAAAAGTCACCTTAATCCGATACCCTTTTATATAGAGAGACCACCGACATGTTTAATACTAAAGCCATTGATGATATTGCCAGCCGTTTAGCGAGTGCAGTGCCTCCCAGCTTAAACAACCTGAAAGAAGACCTTGAAAAAAATTTCCATGCTATTTTACAAAGCGTTCTTGGCAAACTGGATTTGGTCACCCGCGAAGAGTTTGAAGTACAAAAAATGGTTTTGGCAAAAACCCGCTCAAAACTGGAAGACCTGGAAAAACGTATCGCCGACATTGAACAGCAATCACTCAACAAAGAAGAGCTGTAGTGCCGACTTGTTGCCGGGAAGACAGCTTAAATAAACATTTTAAAAACGCCCAGCAAACCTATCGCAGCCAGGTCCAATGTCATTAGCGGTTATTTACAGCCGAGGACGTTCCGGCATAGAAGCACCGTTAGTCACTGTAGAAGTTCACATTGCTAACGGTTTGCCTTCCCTATCCATTGTCGGCTTGCCCGAAACAGCGGTTAAAGAAAGCAAAGACCGCGTTCGCGGCGCTATCCTCAATTCCCGATTTGAATTCCCCGCCCAGCGCATCACCATCAACCTTGCCCCGGCGGATTTGCCCAAAGATGGCGGCCGTTTTGACTTAGCCATCGCACTGGGGATATTGGCGGCATCCAACCAGATTCCGACAGTCAGGCTGGAGCAATACGAATGTGTCGGCGAACTCTCGTTAGGTGGTGAATTGCGCCCTATCAACGGCGTCCTGCCGATTGCCATACAAGCTCGAAATAGCCAAAGAAAACTGATCTTACCCAAAGAAAACACCGCAGAAGCCGCCTTGGTCAAGGATGTTGAACTCATCCCCGCCGGACATTTACTGGAAATTTGCGCCCATTTGAGCGGACAAACCCAGATACTCACCCAATACCAGCGCATAACACCCTCTACGCCAGCGACAGACATTGATTTTGCCGATGTCCATGGCCAATACCATGTGAAACGGGCCTTTGAAATTGCCGCCGCAGGAGCCCATAACCTACTCATGCTAGGCCCGCCAGGCACCGGTAAATCGATGATTGCATCGCGCTTACCCACCATATTACCGCTGCTGACTGAACAACAAGCGCAGGAAACGGCAGCCATAGCGTCTATCAGCGATCAGGGGCTCGATGTTGCCAACTGGCTGACCCCCCCTTACCGCGCACCGCATCACACCGCCTCAGCCGCCGCCTTGGTCGGGGGTGGCAGCAATCCTAGACCCGGCGAAATATCATTAGCCCATAACGGCACTTTATTTCTCGATGAATTGCCAGAATTTGACCGCAAGGTGCTGGAAGTCCTGCGTGAGCCTCTGGAAACCGGTCATATCACTATTTCCAGAGCTGCCCGACAAGCCGACTTCCCTGCCCGCTTCCAGCTTATCGCCGCAATGAACCCTTGCCCCTGCGGTTTTTTAGGCGACGCATCAGGACGCTGCCATTGCACATCAGAGCAAGTCGCCCGCTATCGGGCAAGAATTTCCGGCCCCTTGCTGGACAGGATCGATATGCACCTGGACGTGCCGAGAATATCCCATGAAGTCTTACGCAAAGGCTCATCGGACGGCGAAGAAAGCAGCGCAAGCATTAGGGCACGGGTCGTCGCCGCCAGAAATATTGCGTTATCGCGTAACGGCAAAGCCAACTCGGCATTGACCGCCAAAGAAGTTAAGCACATTTGCGGCCTATCCGAACCCGGCCACCAGATTCTGGAACAGGCCATGGACAAATTCGGCTTATCGCACCGCGCTTACCACCGGATATTAAAACTCGCGCGGACGATAGCCGATCTTGCAGGCTCGCCACAAATAGAAACCGTGCATTTAAGCGAAGCAATCAGTTACCGCAAACTGGACCGTAAGGTTTGATGCCTTTTTAGTTTGGGCGCAGGGGCTTAGGTAACTCGCAATAAATACCCCACCACCATCACGCCCGCAGTGGCTGGATAGTTATGCAATATTTTGGCAGTACGGGATGACGCGTTATCCGGTCGGCGATGGGTTGAAAAGCCTTTTTAGCTATTTTCACGCCT
>JAUYEP010000380.1 GCA_030689765.1 Methylovulum sp. | reverse complement strand
ATAGCCTTTTTTCATTTCACAGCCTGCATATAGACCGGCACTGCCGGTGACTTTTATCTCGCCGGACAGCATACCTAAGCCTAAATAAGCGCCAGCGTCGCCTTCCACGCTGATTGTGCCACCGTCGAGTCCCTTGCCGATAAAATCGAGTTTGTCAAAGCTGTTTTTGATGATGATGATGTGTGTGTCAGAACCGGACAGGTTGAACAGTTCATCCACGCGCAGCTTACGTTTGCCGCTTTGCAATTCGATGGCGGCAATTTCTGCGGGTTCTTTGTCCTGCAAGACTTGACAGACCAGCGGTGACATATCCACGCGCTGGTCGGGGCGATATTTCAAGGTTAAGGTCAATGCGCTCATGCCATGATCTCCTGTAAATGAAAGTGGAACGGCCCCAGTTTGCCGCCATAATTACCTGCGCTGATGCGCTTGATGCCTTCTGCTGCGCCTAAGCCGCATACCGCTTGAATACCGACGCGCATGGCTAGCGCGATGTCTTCTTTCGTTAAGCCGTCGATGACAATTTCCATTACCGATTCGATTTCCGGCGATAAATCCGTTTTGGTCATGCCTTTTAAGGTCGGGCAGAACGTATCGTTGGTCGAAGCGTTTAAGGTTTTATACTTGGAGCCGACTTTGGAGCCGGAACGCACGACTCCGCCAGGGAAAGGCATGATGACGTTGGGGATTTTTTTCATTGCTTCGATAGCCGCTTCACAGGCGGCAAGGGCTTGTGGTTGCGATTCCGCCAGCACTAAAAAGTTACCGCCGCCAACGGCATCGACTTGCCCGGTGGTTGCTTCAGTCAAAAACTCGCCGTCCATGACAGGTACCCGCCAATAACGCTTGCCGCTGATGACTTTGGATATTTGGAAACCGTCGCCAAAATAGCGTAGGTTTTTCCCCAATGGAATGCGGATGCCGCCGTCGATACCGGCAAACAACGCCGAGGTCGGCGAGGTCAGCACGCATTGCCCGGCGCGGGTTTCCAGTTGTTTTGCCAAGGTTTTTCCGCCCATTGCAAACACCATCACCGCCACGCCGGGCCGTCCGTCCGGGGTTTCATCGGTGCTTAATGCCCGTTCGATACCCGCTTCACAGCCGCAGGCAATCACGGACGTGGCAAAGCCGGTCATGGCCTGCGCCGCGATCATCGCCCATTTTTCATTTTGCGCCGTGATAATGGCGCGGGCCGCCTTCATAGGGAAGGCTTCCGCAAAGGTTGCGTCGATAGTTACACCGTTAATAATCATAGGGTTTTGCTCATTGTTGAGTGTATTTTGAATTAAGATATTAAATTTGTTCTAATCGGGAAATCCATTGGTCAAAATGTGGACATTTGCACCTCAATGCCGTAATTCCAATATCTTCGGCTATTAATGGTCCGACCTGGGCTTTCTGACCAGCATAATCCGGCAAATATTTGATGATTCTTTTTGATGGGGCAGTTTGAGGTGACTCATTAATTTCTTCTGGATGAGTATTGCTAATATCACTTTTAAGCTGGCTAATATTTTTTCTCGCATCAGGATACATAGTGAGTAAACGATCTGGATCGACTAAAAGAAACGCTTCAAATTCATGCAGCTGAATATAAGAAATGAATTTAGGGTGATCAATATTTTTACTAATCGCATCCTCAAGGGCCGCAACCTTTTTATAGGGATCAAGTATATTTTGAATTTCAGTTGTGTATGGGCTTTCTACGCCTTTTGGAAAGGCGTATAAGTCAATAAAGCTGGTGTACCAAGTATCTGGCCTTTGATTGTCTGAGGTAATCCAATTTTTTACATCGTTATGAAATTTGCTGTATTGGCGCAAGCCGCCTTTTGCGGGTTTATTGTTATGCCTATCCCAGCCGGTAAGGATTTTACGGACGCTGACATAAATTCCCAACGCGGCAAAATGCTTAACAAAAACATCATTGACAAAATTTTCTTCGGTGCTGCCTTCTGCAATAATATTCAGATATTTCAAGGGCGACCTCCAATAATATTTTTCTCCCAAATCTCGCCTGTAGAAAATTCTTCAAGGTAAGCCGCCAGTTTTTCACAATCAGGTCTTGAGTAGTCAGAATGTCTGCCCGTGCGGTTGATAACCACCAAATCGTCCAAGTCAAAATTGTTGACTAAGCTGATGGACTGGGTAGCCACAAACACTTGGCAATGGGAAGATGCGGCTTTGATTAAACCTGCTACGGCATCAATCGCGCTAGGATGTAAACCCAGTTCCGGTTCGTCCAAAAATAACACCGTTGGTAAATCTTTCGGGTTTTGAGCCAGCAAGCTAATCAAGGCAATTGTCCTTAACATGCCGTCGGAGGCTTGTCCGGCATTAAATACTTTATTGGTGCCTTTTTCCTTCCATCTTAATAAAACCTGTCCAAATTCATCGTACAGCTCAAAATCATCGAAAAACGGCAGAACCAAACGAATGTATTTGATTATTCTTAAGTAATATGGTTTTTCTTCCTGTTGTAAACGGTACAAAAAGCTGCCTAAATTGTCACCGTTTTGTTTCAGCCACCGTCCATCGGCAATTGACCATTTCAGTCTCATGGGTGCCGTGTCACTGGTGTTGTGAAACTGGTAAACAATTAGTTTTCTCAATAAGTTGAGGATGGTTGTCGCGGTTTTATTATCAACTTCAGGTAGTTTCGCTTCTTCTTGACCTACACCGCAAGAACTCCAATTGGCTTCTTGGGACATTTTAATGGGAGAAAAGCGATATTTTTCTTCTTGGAAAACCAGTTTGTCAGGTTTGGCAAACATTAATTTAAATTTGTATTCGTTAATACCGGAGGCGGTTTTTATAGACATTTCCGCTTCTATATTTTTGGTAACATCAGCACCGTCATGCAAAATATCATTTGCCCCGCCTAAATAAGCAACATGTTCTTGGAGCTTGCCATCCGAGTTAAGCATCCAACTTAAAAACTTAAAGAACGATATGAAATTACTTTTACCCGCCCCATTTGGACCAATCAAGATATTGATTGGCTTTGGTTCAAAACCGCTAATTTCTTTGATGCTCTTGTATCCTTTAATGGTAAAGGACTTCAATTCTGTATCTTGCATAGCGTTCTTTGATAATTGAAATGGATTCTGGATTTCAGGTTTTTATATCGTAGGATGCACGGTAATGCTGCCCCGCCCATCTTCGGTAATCTCATCATCGCTGATTTTAAAATTGCCCAGTTTCATGGTCAGATAACGGTCAAAATACGCTTTCAAGCCTTTTTCCACTGATGGGTCAAAGTCGGGCTTAACGGTGTGCGTGGTTCCCCATTTGGTGGCAACGACTTTGCCGTCCACAACGACCAGCTCGCCATCCTTAAAGACATAATCGGGTTTTTCGAACATAAGCTCGCGGTTGGGGTTATCGGTGTAAACAGTAATGTCAGCCCAGTTGCCGGCGCTTAAACCGCCGCGATCTTTCAGGCCAATGAGTTTGGCGGCTCCGGCGCGGGTCATGATGGCAATTTCCTGCAAGCTGTATTCGCGGTCTATCGAGGCCAACGTGGTACACAATTGCGCTTCGGGGTGTATCGTCGCCAGCATGTCGTTGCGGAAGCTTTTATCCATCAACAGGCGTATCAAATGCGGATAGCTCGTGAACGGTGCGCCGTTGGGATGGTCGGTGGTCAGGAAGATGCGCCACGGGTCATCGACCAGCAGGAAGGTTTCGAGGCCTATCGCCCATTGCAAGGCGTTGACGAAGTTCTGGTCGCGGTATTTGAATGGCACGACCCCGCAACCGGCATCACATTCAATATCCATCGTCACCCATTTATTCGGGCTGGCGTGTTTGTGGTTGGCGTGTTGGCGCATGTTGTCGCCGGAGGCGGTGACGGTTTGCCCGAACAGGATTTGCCCGACATCGATGGTGATATTTTTGTTTTTGTTAATGGCTTCGGCAATCTGCGCCGCCCCGGACGAGAATTTAAAATCGCCTTCCGTACCGTAACTGTGGAACTGGATATGCGTCAAGTGCATCGGCAGGCCGCCTATGCCCTGGATGGTGTCCAACGTAGTCTGCATATTGCCGGGTACACCCAGGTTACAGCCGTGGACATGCAGCGGGTGGCTGACACCGATTTCTTTAACGGCGGTTGCCAACACTTGCAGGATTTCACGCGGGGTGACGCCGTAATGGCTGTTCTGTTCGTCCAAATCCAGCTTGCGTTGGTTAAATTTGAAGGCATTGATGCCACCGGGATTGACAACTTTAACGCCGATGGCTTTGGCTGAGTTGATCGTCCAGGCAACATAGTCGTTAATGGCTTTTTGGTCTTTTTTAGCCGTCAGCATACGCAGCAGATAATCATCGCTGCCTAGCATGACGTAACCGCCTTTGTCCAAAATGGGGATGTCGCCCATTTCGTTATGTGCTTGGCGTGCGTTAATTGGCAATAGCGCGGGTTCAAAACCTGCGGTATAGCCCATTTCTGCGTAGCGATAGCCGGTCACAAATGTGCTGGGCATGGCATGGCCGCAACCGGAGCGGCAAATATGTGTTCTTGCAACGGGATCAGTGCGGTGGTCTTCCGGCAATAAGGTTCTGGCGATATTGCCTTTGCCGCCGCCGATATGGGTGTGCATGTCGATGGCGCCGGACATCACCACTTTGCCTTTGAGGTCGTATTCTTTATCGGCTTTGGCTTCAGCGGGTGGGTTGATGATGCGGCCGTCCTGGATGTAAAGGTCTTGCTGTTGTCCTGCTATGCCAGCGGCGGGGTCGTAGATTGTGCCGCCGCTTAATTTGATTAACATGGTGTTTCCTTCATTGCTTGTGTTTAATTAGGTAAATAATCCTTCAAACTTGATATATCTATCCCGCAAACTTTTGTTTCGTCAATTTTATCAATTTCAAAATCTATATTTAGTTTATTCAAATCTTTTAATGTTTGGCAATCATCTTTAATTTCCATGGCGGTTAATGTAGCAGTTATTGCCGCCCCAACTATGGGAGTAATTCTTGGAAGAAATGATGAAATACTTTTAAGCGAGTGTGTTCCCGTTCGAATTGCAATTTGTTTCGAAATTCTCTTTACTGTGGTAATCCGTTTTTGCGTAAATGGTAATTATTCAGTCCCCCTCTTTGAAA
>JAUYEP010000374.1 GCA_030689765.1 Methylovulum sp. | reverse complement strand
ATTAATAGCAAAATTTCATTATCTTGCCAGCCGTAGGGTCGGCGGCCAAATCGGCTAATCAGGTCACGCAAATATACCGGCTCATTGCGTTCTATTTTGAGTGAAATATGCAGCTCAACTTCACGGGTCGCTTCGGGATTGCACTCGACATCGGAAAGATCCAAGCTGAGTTGCGCCATATCGTCAGCCATGAGAACGGCTTGCAACTCGCGCAAGACATCGCCGGGGGTGGGTTTTAATAGCGTTAACTTGGCAAAGGTATTTTCGATGACGTATTTGTAGGCTTCGTCAAGCGTGGCGGCGGGTGTTGAAGACTTAGGCTGTAATTTGGCACCGATGGCATACAGCTGGGCTTCTGTAAAAAGCTGCTCAAGATCATGACTCAGACGCTTCTCACGTTCGTTATTTTCCATGCCCTTTTCACGCAACAGGTATTCCTGCTCGGGTCGCTGTCCCGCATTCTGTTTGAGAAAACGATCGGTTTTAATGAAGCGAGCAAGGTCGCCATCTAAGCCTTTGTATCCAAAGAGTCGGAGATGGTCGGGTAATTTAACCAAGACACAACCGTCGCCTTCAAGACTGTAATTAAGGCAGGCTTGATCATGGATAAAGTTGTCGTAATGGGCATCCATCGGTGAAATAACTTTAATCACCAAATCTTCTAGGCTGCTGCCGTCGCGTGGATGTCCATTACAAAAGCGACTGATAGCAAAATCCTGTTTGTTGACCGGATAACGATAGCTATTTTGTCTGGAGAGCAGACCATCAAAAATGATACTGGCTAACTTAGTGGTCAGTTCTGAGGGATCAATATCGGTGTGTTGAATTTCATTTTCGATTTCTTTTTCTTCATTGGTTAAGAAGATAAATTCATCACCATTACGGGCAATCAATAGTTCTCGCTCTAAGCGATTAAGACTGTCTTCAAGCTGTTTTTTTAAGGTGATTTTATCGGCATCAATTTGCTCGATGCTGAGCGTGACCAAGTTATCCAAGGTGCTTTTGAGGACATCGACATAACGTATGAGAAACAGGGTTTTGAGTAGTTTGCAATCCGCTTCGGTTAAGGTGTTAAGCTCACAGGCTTGATCTATGGTGCGTTTTACGGCGGGTTCAAGAAAGCTTTCAATGGGTGAATAAAAGCAGTAAAAAGGGATTAACACGCCAATGTCTTGCGCTTTAACCTGTTTAGCGGCTGATTGAAACGCATCCAGTAAGGAGCGCTCACCCATCGCCAAATGTTTACCGGTCGCGCCTTTGGTACGAATAGACTCGAAGACTTTTTGCACTAACGGGTAGTGATACGGCACAAAGGGGTAATTGTCGATAAACGAGGGCGCATCGACGTAGCCATTGAGGGCGGCGGTGGTGGTTTTGTCGAAGCTGAGCTGATTACGCAGAATGTCGCCCTTTTCTGCAAACACGGTGGCGAGTGCTTCGGCGGCCGTGCTGGTTTTTTCCAGCAGACGCTTTTGGATTACTTCTGAGGTATTGGAGCTGGACAGTTGTAAGCGTGTGTAAAAACGTCCCTGAATTTTTGAGAAATCATCGCCTTCACGTCTTTCAAACTGTCCAATGGCGACATCAATATCGGCTTGAGAGGTGACGATAACCCACGCACGACCGCCACAAATTGCCCCTAAGTCTTCGGTAATGGTTTGCAATTTCAACATCATTTGGGTGTTTCTACCGATAAATTGCCCGACTTCATCCACCATGAAGAGGATATTTCTATCGCCATTACGATCCAGGTAATCTTTGACCCATTTACAGAAGTTACTGATGTCTAACGGTAAGTTGGCTTCTAATTTCTCCACCCATTGCTGTGTTGAGGCGAGTGTTTGCTTAGTGGCGGAGGCTAGGCTTTCTGCCAGTTCATCCCGATAAAAATCATAGGCATCACGTTGTTCTTCCCAGCTTGAGCCGGTTAGCTCGGTAAATTTAGTTTTAAATGCCTGATAGCACTGACGTTTATCCAGTTCCCGTTCCATGTGGGCAATGTGCGGAAAATCAGCGCAGTATCCAACCCTTTCATTGAAAACTTTAAGGAAGACTTTGAGAATGGCGTTATCACCATCATCGGTATTGGCTCTGGAATCGATATTGAACAAAATAACATCGGCTGGGTTAGACACCGCGCTGTGTATGTCACCAAACAACAGGGCATCGTTAATTTTATCTTTGAAGAAATCGAGGGCATGAGAGCTTTTCCCGTCTTTTTCGACAGCACGATTTTCAAGTAAATACGCCAATATTTTAATGAAATGCGATTTTCCTGAGCCAAAAAAACCAGAGACCCACACACCAATTTTACTGGCGACGGCAGGGTTACGATTATTAACGGAGGGGTTATAGGTTTCAAAAAAACGCCGGAAATGTCGATCTAATTCTTGCGTGATGACGTATTCATCTAATTCAACATAGACATTGTTGTTATCGACTTGCTCGGCTTTAACAACGCCGTTGATGTCGCGTGTCAGTTGTTTGGAAAAAATGTGTTCAATGTTCATTATAAATTCCCTGCGTAACACGCTTACCACCTTCAGGCACCAGTTTAAACGCTCTGTAGTAATTTTTTGATTCAATCATGCCGAAAGGATGAAGATCGATACCGCTATATTCGCCTGGATAAAACAAGACTAAAGGCGTTTTTCCCATCACATCTTGCAAGGCACTTAACAGTTCATGTCCTCTCACTAAAGGCCAGGCGTTGCCTAAGCCCGATAACAGCACAAAATCCAAGGTGTCTGGCTGGCTCTTTTCGATGATGAATTCAGCAATTTTTTTCTGACTCAATGGACCAGCCAAAGTGTTTCTGAGTGCATCAACACCAGCTTGTTTTTCACGGCTAAAAGTCCGCTCCAGCAGTCCTCTTGATGCTAACATTTCAATGAGTATCGCGTAGATATTGATGTTGATGAATTTATAACCGCGCTTATCCAGTTTCTCGGTCAGATACTTAATGTAGTCTCTGACCATAAGTTCCTGTTTAGCGGGGTAGTCAAAAATCCAAAAACCAATTTCATTACCCAAACCATCATTGTTAAGAAAACGAGGGTTTTCTATTCTTTCCAGAATTAAATCGAGTCTGCTTTGTAGTGCTTTCATAGCGTACATTCCATAACGGGTTCGAGGTCTTCTCTATTAAGCTTTTGTAACCAAATGCGGGTTTCAGGTAATACATAGACCGGCTGTAAACGGCGATTCTTATTGTTATCGAGGTAATCGGCTTCCACTAATGAACGAATAATGTTGTTGCCGCTTTTCTTGAGTGTTGAGGAAGATAAGTCATTCAAGCCAGGTAAGAGCCTAGAGCAATCCAGTAAGAAAGATGCCCAAGCGTCAGGGGCTAAATTGGGCTGGTAAATCCGTTTGGTTTCTGCAACAACTTGCCGCATAAAATCCGGCAATACTGGGGTATATAGTATTAAGCTAAGCATTAGCAGTTGTTTATAAGACGATTCTGGTTCATTAATGACTGCTTCAATAAATTCTTTACCTAAGGGTTCAAGCCTTCTTCTGATGGATCTAGCGTAGCGGATGGCAGTATGCGGAGATCTCTTTTGAAGAATATTCTCATCAATAAATAGGCGATTCCACTCATACTCAGGCAGACCCAATAAGAGTGTTTTGGCAACCAATCGACTTTCCGCAATCAGTAAACTTCCGCAGGTTAAATCACGAACATACTGTTTGGCTTTGTTAAGTTCTACATCACTATTCAAATCACTATCCCAGTTTAACGTTGAAGAATCATCTGAAAAAACAAAATTCGCCTTCTTGCCCTTCATCCATAAATAACGCCAGAAAAGCCGCAGCCTCAATAACAGCATAGCTTTAACAAATCATATTATGGCTCTATATGGGTTTCAGGGTCTTTTGATAAAATGTGCGAATGGAAACCTCAATCATAACTATCAAACAACTAGTCAGCGAAACCCAATGTTATGCCACCATTCGGCAGTTACGTTGGGCTGATGGTGTCACTTGCCCG
>JAUYEP010000373.1 GCA_030689765.1 Methylovulum sp. | reverse complement strand
CGATTGGGGTTTACGAAAATTCGTCAATCCGGTAGCCATGTCATCATGCGGCGTGGCTCCAAAGGCTGTGTCGTTCCAATGCACAGCGAAATCAAGGTCGGCACTCTTGCGGGCGTTTTGCGCCAAGCCGAGATATCGCCTGACGAATTCATCGAGGCTTTGTGATTTTAATGTCCAACCCGGCAGTCAACACGGACGCTGCGCGATAAGGCTGCGCAGCGCCGGTTACTTCTACGTTAGACCTATGACCAAGCTCCTTCCGCGCATTGCACAAACACCATTGCTGTTGGCTCTTTTTGCGCTACTGGCGGGATCCCTTGCCGCCCCATCAATCTACGTGTTTACTGGATTCACTAACCCTGAAGGGTTCCATGATTTGCGCGGTGCCGATTTATCGACTACGTTGCTTGCGTTTGTCACTGCTTGGCTGTTCTCTGCATTTTTAACAGGCGTTGTAGGCGGCGCATTGTGGGTTCCGTTGCATATCCTTCGCTACGATTCGTTCATTTCCTATTTGCTAGTTTCAGTGATTTCATACATCTTGTTGTCGCTAGTTGCGGGCGCAGAGCAATGGCTAACAGGCATATCAATGGCCGTCGCCAACGCTATTGCGGTAAGGCTGGTCGAACGAACAGTAGGCAGGTTTCCGCATGAGACAACATAGGTCTAACCCTACGCTCAAGCGGGACTGCGCAAAAGCGCGCAGCCCCTTAGCTTCACGTTAGGCTTCCCCACAAAAAAGGTGACAATAGGCACACGCCAAGCTAAAATCAAAACATGAAACCTTTTCGCTGGAGTCACGACAAAAACGAGGCTCTTAAAATTGAGCGCGGCATTTCATTTGAGGTTATAGCCCTTTCTATCGAGGCGGATGGTTTGCTGGATGAATTGCGCCACCCGAACACGGGGAAATACCCAAACCAATCTGTTCTTGTCGTGGCATTTGATGGCTACGTTTACTTGGTGCCATACGTTGAAGAGCCAGAGTATTACTTCTTGAAGACGGTAATTCCGAGCAGAAAGGCCACCAGAGACTACTTGCTGAGGAGCAACCCAAATGAAAAAACTTGACGCGTTTGAGGAAGATATTTTAGCCGCCTATGAAAAGGGTGAACTCAAGTCCACCTCACCTTCAAAAGCCGAGTTGGCAAAATTCAAAGCTGCTGCCACCGCTACATTCCTTAAGGAAAAGCGGATCAACATCCGTCTTTCCACACCTGACTTGATGGATATTCAAGCCCGCGCACTTGAAGAAGGTATGCCATACCAGACCCTAATCGCCAGCGTGCTTCACAAGTTTGTGTCAGGGCGTCTTGTAGAGGCCACGCCAGGTCTAACCTTTCGTTCAAGCGGGACGCGCCAAAAGCGGCGCGCCCCTTAACTCAAACGTTAGGCATACGTTCGACATAGAGTGGCGAAGAGCGCTAGAATTGCATCATTAGTTTTGAATGGAGTCAGATCATGAACACTCAACTCTTACAGCAAGCTCGTGTGCTCGACATTGACGAGCAGATCGAACTGGTTGAAG
>JAUYEP010000345.1 GCA_030689765.1 Methylovulum sp. | reverse complement strand
TGTTTCAAGCCAGATTTCGTGATAGAACAACCTAAAAATATAGCAATTATCTGCAAGGAATGTCATATAACACATTGTTTTAAAATCAATTAAAGTTGTGTAGATACTTATGCTGAAGGGGGAGGTTTCAGACCAGCAAGGTATTTCAATGAATTTATTTATTTTTGCATCTTGAAAGCATTTGCAAGGTACACCGTGTATGCCTTTTGCATTGATTTTATGATAATTTTTAAAGGTAAGCGCAGCACACGGGAGTTACAGCGTTTTCAATCCACATTGGCTATTCAATACCCTAAAAGCAAAGCGTTTTGGAGGTCAGCGACAATGGTGTAATCAACCTGATATGAAACCGCTGTATAAAACAGTCGTAAAGCGTAAACAACCCGTGCGCTATTTAACTTAGAACGGAAGTTTAAAGTTTACAAATTTAAACTGCGTTGAACCATCGTACTCATAGCCGTTGATATCCGAAGCATCTGCCGGCCCCGACGCATCGCCATTTTGCACAACCATCAAGCCGTCAGGAAATTGGCTGCCAAACGGTTTTGCCACGACATGAACGCCGTCTGTTTCCTTAACGCCTTCAACATTGAATTCACCCAAATACGGATTGGGAACAAACACATTGCCCCTTTCGAATACCTGCAAGGTATCATCGCCCTGACTGGATATAATCACATAGCCTTTGCCATTTTCCTGTTCGACGACTGAAATGCCTTCGGAATCCGCTTCGATATGTTGGCCTGCCAAAGCAGCATTGCCTGCTACGATAATCGAACCGCCAGGTGAGGTGCTGGTATCGCCGTATTCGCAGCCATACTCGCCATCATCAGGGATCGCCGCATAAGGCATCCCAAAGGACTTTACTTTTTCCATCAAGAAATCGGCAGGGACATTAATGACTTGCATCCCGTCCGGAATATTGCCGGGAATCGGCAGTTTCCATACGCCTACGACTTCCTGGCCTGCATATAAAATGCCTTGTCCAGCATCAACCGCCAAGCCCTCAAATTGCAGATCATCATTTGGATCTTCGCGGCAGGCTTCCCATTGTGTCGTGCCTGTACCGTCAGCCCTTGCAATGGTATGCGCAACCGGGAAACGATAATCACGCACACTGCGATAGCTCACGGTGCCAAGCGGGGTTGGGCGCAATACCAGTTCTTTCAAACGGCTGCGGCTTCTTTGGCTGACAAATACCCTAACCTTATTTTTGGCTTTATAGACGCTCAGCCCATAAGCGGTATTTTGGTCGTCTACAGGATTCTTGCCGTATCCGGCCACAACATCAGTTGCCGGCTGGTACTGCGACGGTTGCACAATACGGTCGGGAAACACACGCGGCGCATGGGCATCGGTAATTTCAACCAAGGGTTTTTTCAGATGACTTGGATCGATTGCAAAAATGCGCAATTTATCGCAACCGCGGTCAGTGGCAATCACCAAATCAACTACACCGCGCGTAGGAATCGTAACGCCATAAACAACGTCCACATTATTAAAGCGGCCATAAGTCCCTTTGCTGCCTGTACAAGTTGAAGTTTCACCCAGAGCGCCTGCCGAACCAGGAACCGGCGGATCCAATTCAGAGACTGCCGGGTGATTTTCAGGATATATCGTTTGCACGGCCTCGCCTTGCATAGTGTAAACTTGCAGGCCGCTGTCTTTTAACGAAGCAAACACCAAAGACCGTTTAGGGTTTACAGCATTGCGCCAAATCGCAGGGTCATCGGCATCCGGTGTCATCGGCGCATCATCGTAGTTATGCAACGCAGGCGTTTCAAGAGCCGCAGTAAGCGTCTCGGCTGATACAGCGCAGGTCAGCAGCAGCAATCCAAGCCCAAGCATTAATTGGTTTCTCATTTTATCGTTCATTTAAATATTCTCCTCAAGTGGCTTAAAAGAGCTTATTAGCTTAACGGCACACTATTACAGCGTTGTTAAGCACGTTCGTAACTTGTATTTACGCGTAAAACTTACCGCTCCCTTTGTATCCAAGTAACCCGTGCGTAACATTCGGCAACTATGGAATAATAGACGGGTGAAAAATTATCATTTCTAACTAATATTGGCGAAAAACTATGGCTCAATACATCTATTCCATGAATCGGGTCGGCAAGGTCGTCCCACCCAAAAAATATATCCTAAAAAATATTTCCCTGTCTTTTTTCCCTGGCGCAAAGATTGGTGTGCTCGGTTTGAACGGTTCGGGTAAATCAACCTTGCTGAAAATCATGGCGGGTATTGATAAAGAAATCGAAGGGGAAGCCATCCCGCAAAAAGGCATTAATGTCGGTTATTTGCCGCAAGAACCGCAACTTGACCCCAATAAATCCGTGCGCGGCAATGTTGAAGAGGCAGTGGCGCATGTTAAAACGGCGTTAAGTGAACTCGATGCCGTTTATGCGGCTTACGCCGAACCGGATGCTGATTTTGATAAACTGGCGGCTGACCAAGCGCGTCTTGAAGATGTCATTAACGCTATTGATGGCCATAATCTGGAACGCAAGCTTGAAGTCGCTGCCGATGCGCTACGGCTGCCGGACTGGGATGCGGATGTCACCACATTATCTGGTGGAGAAAAACGCCGTGTCGCGTTATGCCGATTATTACTGTCCAATCCTGATATGCTGCTGCTGGATGAGCCGACCAACCATCTGGATGCAGAATCCGTTGCCTGGCTGGAACGGTTCCTGCATGATTACTCAGGCACTGTCGTTGCTGTGACCCATGACCGCTATTTTCTCGATAACGTGGCAGGCTGGATTCTGGAACTGGATAGAGGCTCCGGTATTCCGTGGGAAGGCAATTATTCCAGCTGGCTGGATCAAAA
Organism: Methylovulum sp.; assembly: GCA_030689765.1. Classification (GTDB taxonomy): domain Bacteria; phylum Pseudomonadota; class Gammaproteobacteria; order Methylococcales; family Methylomonadaceae; genus Methylovulum. Next base: position 1,868 of record JAUYEP010000345.1, on the reverse strand, counting down.
AAGCACCCGTTTGCTGCAGGAAGAAAAGCAGGAATCTTCCAGGCAAAAAGCCATGAAAGCTGAATTGGAGTGGGTGCGCTCCAACCCTAAAGGCCGTCACGCCAAAAGCAAGGCCCGTCTGGCGCGTTTTGACGAGCTGTCTTCCGCCGATGTGCAAAAACGCAATGAAACCCAGGAAATCTATATTCCACCCGGCCCACGTTTGGGTGATGTCGTCATTGAAGCCAATAACATCAGCAAAGCCTTTGGTGACAAACTATTAATTGGCGATTTGAGCTTTAAGCTGCCACCCGGCGGCATTGTCGGTATTATCGGCCCCAATGGGGCGGGGAAAACCACGTTGTTCCGTATGATGGCGGGCTTTGAACAGCCCGATTCAGGGTCGTTGACCCTAGGTCAAACAGTACAGTTAGCTTATGTTGACCAGCTTCGCGACGATATGGATGCGAAAAAAACGGTTTGGGAAGAAGTCTCTGACGGCTTGGATATGATTACTGTCGGTACATACCAAACCCCGTCACGCGCCTATCTCGGCCGCTTTAACTTTAAAGGTGGCGATCAACAAAAACGTATCGGCGAGTTGTCGGGTGGTGAACGCAACCGTGTGCATTTAGCTAAGTTACTAAAAACTGGCGGCAATTTGCTGTTGCTTGATGAGCCAACTAACGATCTGGACGTGGAAACATTACGGGCATTGGAAGAAGCGTTACTCTCTTTTCCGGGTTGTGCGGTTGTTATTTCGCATGATCGCTGGTTTCTGGACAGGATCGCGACACACATCCTGGCCTTTGAAGGGGATAGCCAGGTCGTCTGGTTTGAAGGCAATTATGAAGATTACGAAGCCGACCGCCATCGCCGCTTAGGTACGGATGCCGATAACCCGCATCGGCTTAAATACAAAAAACTAACTTAAACGGTTTTGCGTCAGAGACTGTGAAAGCATTATTTTTTCGAATATTTTCACAGTCTCGTATCAATCCATCAATCGGTACTGTAGAGACGTTGCACCGCAACGTCTTTGTCGGTATGCAGTGCGTAATCCTTAGACGTAGCGGTGCTACGTCTCTACGGTTTATCGTTTTCCCGCGAAAAGGGACTGTGTACGACCGCTCATAAAAACTGCCCAGAATTCCGTTTGAGCAACATTTCAAATTGCTCAAACGGAATCGGCTTGCTGTATAAATAACCCTGTACTTCACCACAATTTTGCTCCCGCAGAAAAACGATAGCCGGACGGGGCATGTTGCCCCGTCCGGCGTAGTTGCTAATTACCGGATTTGTATCCTTGCAGGCCATTAGTCTTGGAGTACAAACCTAGGTTTGTACTCCAAATTTAATTCTTCCGCTCTCTCTCTGGCGCGGATGCCCTTACTGGTTTTTCCATTTTCTGGGCATAGCTCACTTCCTAACCAAAACCTCCCCACGCCCCATTTCCGCCATATCCCCCGCATAACGCTGCACCCGATTAAACCCCGCCGCGCTGTCGGCAAACTTGGAATTCAACGACGAAAACGCCTTAAACAACATCGGCAAAAACGCCAAGGAGTGTGTGCCACAATCGTTAAAGCTTGCGGACAAAGTCGGTGTGTTCCACAGCAATAACGTGCCACGGCGCATCGCATAGCCCAGATAGCGCCCCGTGTCACCCATGACAGCAATGGTCCCGGCAGTCATGCGTGAGCCGCAGTAATCACCTGCATTGCCTTCGATCAATATTGTGCCGCGCCGTAAATGGTCGCCGACCCGCTCTCCCGCGTTGCCTTTGACCAGGATCAGGCCGCCTTTCATGCCCATTTTATTGCCAGGCAGTGCGCCGCCTAAAAAGTCGCCGGTGTTTCCAGAGATTTCCAGATAGCCTTTTTTCATTT
>JAUYEP010000332.1 GCA_030689765.1 Methylovulum sp. | reverse complement strand
GAGTTGTTCCGGCAAGTCTGGTAATTTAATCGTGCTGGAAAATGCCAATTCGCTAAACAATTCGTTTAATGCGCCGTGCTGGGCGGGCGTTGATTGACGGGCGCGTGATGCCGTGTCTATTTTGCGCAACATGCCGCCGTTTTCGCGGCTGACCAAGTAGTCGCCTGCTTTGAAACGTTGCGCTGATTTAGCAAATTGATTGGCAGGCAGTTCATGGACTTGCACGGCGGTGCGTTTAGGATTGAACGCTGCCGTTTTGCCTTCCAGCCGGTTGCTCCAACTAACATTGCCATCTTCGTCGGTGGCAGTGACAACAACATAGTAAGTGGTTGCTGGTGTTAGGCCGGTGAGGTTGGCACTCATTGCGCCAGCCTTTTCCTGTGTTAAGCTTGCCTTATCGGGCAGGAAATCCGCTTTTTTAGACAGGTACACGCGATAGACCAAGTCTTCATGCGCGGTGTTATCGTCGCTGGTGGGTAACCAGCTAATGGTCAAGGTGGTTTTTTCAATCGATGACACTTCGACCAGTTGGATGACTTTGGGGCTGGAAGAGGCGGCAACCGCTGTTAGCGAATAACTCAGTGAAAAGAATAACAAAACAGCAAGGACTATTGGTCGGGCGGTAGGCTTGGACATGGCGGGATGCCTTATTTTGTAGTGATGGAAAGAAAGCCAGTGATAACGTGCTGACATTGTGGATAGTAACCCAAGTTTATTGTTCCCACGCTCCGCGTCACTGTCCACTTACAGCGGTTTCAACATCGGTTAGTGATGTAACGGAGTACAAACCTAGGCTTGTACTCCACCAGCTAAATCGTAATTATTCACCTCCCCCTTTGAAAAAGGGGGAGAGCAAAGCGAGGGGGCAGAGGGGGATTAATCTCATTAAATCTCCCCTAACCCCTCTTTTTCTAAGAGGGGGACTGAATACTTACGCTAAATCTAATGTTATTAACCTAATGTTATTAACCTAATCTGAAAACGCTGTAACTGTGGGCAGCGAAGCTACACGCCGACGGGCCGAACATGCTTGTGTATAACGATGAGCGCGGAGCGTGGGAGCGATAAATCCCACTAACCAAACACGGCTATAACGCTGCCAGAGCGCTTTCATAATCAGGCTCGTTCGTCAGCTCATTGACTAGCTCGGTATAAATAACCGTGTCATGCTCATCAATAATGACAACAGCCCGGGCGGTTAAGCCAGCCAGCAACGTATCGGCAAGCTTTACACCATAATCATCGGCAAAGCTTGAACGAAAACTTGATAAAGGGATGATGTCTGTCAAATCTTCAGTTTCACAAAAACGGCATTGTGCAAACGGCAAATCGGCAGAAATGACCAGCACAACAGTATTCGCCAAGTGACCTGCTTTTTGGTTAAATTTGCGTGCTGATGCCGCGCAGGTCGGTGTGTCTAGGCTGGGGACGATATTCAGCACTTTTCTTTTGCCTAGGTATGTTGCCAGCGTCACGTCTTCTAAATTACCGCTGACCAGGACGAAATTAGGTGCTTTACTGCCTAGTACCGGTAATTCGCCTGAGGTATTAAGTGGATTGCCTTGAAAGCTGATTGTCGCCATTGATTAATCCTGTGTTGTTATGGAGATTATTTGTAACTACTCACCTCCTATCAGGCAGTGTGCCATTTGTTCAACGGCTTTAGCCGTTGAACAAATGGCTGAAGCCATTTTACTTCACCTATTTATTAATGGCTTGGCGCATAGGTGGGTAGTTACACTTATTTTTTACTTTTAACCCGCTTCATCAAGCGTTCGCGCTTTTTTACCTGCCATTCAGTCAGTTTATTTTTCTGTCCCTGAAAAGGATTAACTGTAGATTTAAACTCTAAACGTATGGGTGTGCCGGACAATTTTAATCGGTCACGGTAGTAATTCGTTAAATAACGCTTGTACGAAATGGGCAACGCATCCGTTTGTACGCCATGAATAATAACAACCGGCGGATTGCGCCCACCTTGATGGGCATATTTGAGCTTAATCCGCCGGTTATTGACCAAAGGTGGATGATGCGCGTCTGTTGCTTCTTTCAAAATGCGTGTCAATACCGGCGTTGACATATTTATCATCGCGCTGTCGTATAAGGTATGCACCACATCAAACAATTTGCCGACACCACTGCCATGCAATGCGGAAATTGGATGCCTTTGTGCAAATTCGAGAAAGGATAATTTGACATCCAGTTGCCGTTTAACGGTTTCTTTTTGTGCTATGGTCAAACCATCCCATTTATTAAGCCCGATTATCAATGCCCTGCCCGCTTCAATAACCAGACCAAGCAAATGTGCGTCCTGATCGGTAACACCTTCACTAGCATCAATCAAATAAATCACGACATGCGCTTTTTCAATCGCTTGCAGGGATTTAATGACACTGAATTTTTCTATGGTTTCGGCTATTTTTGAACGACGGCGCATACCCGCCGTATCAATCAATGTAAATTGCTTGCCGTTGCGTTCAAAAGGAATATATATGCTGTCGCGGGTGGTTCCAGGTTCATCAAAAACAATCACACGTTCTTCGCCCAGCAAACGATTAACCAGCGTTGATTTACCGACATTAGGCCGCCCGACCACGGCAATGCCTATGCCTTTACGCTCACCGTCATCATCAATCAAATCGGCAGCTGTCGGCAATAAACTATTAACCCTTTCCAGTAATTCCGGCACCCCGCGCCCGTGTGAGGCAGCTATCTGCACAGGCTCGCCTAAAGCCAGCGCATAAAAATCAGTCGCCGCAAGATTTGCATCGATACCGTCTACTTTATTGGTGGCGAGAATAATCGGTTTATCGAGTTTTCTTAAAGAATCGGCAATGACTTTATCTGATGCACTAAGCCCTTCACGCGCATCAACCATGAATATCACAATATCGGCTTCTTGCAGGGCAATCTCTACCTGTTTTCTTGAGATGCTCTCAATACCGTTGGTGCTATCGGCGATACCGCCGGTGTCAACAACCAGGCAAGGACGAATGCCATGCTTGATGCGACCGTATTGACGATCCCGCGTCAAGCCCGGAAAGTCGGCAACCAATGCCTCACGAGTCCGCGTTAAGTAATTGAATAAAGTGGATTTGCCCACATTAGGCCGCCCTACCAGGGCTATGACTGGTAACATTAATGCACCGTTAATGCGGCAATCGTGCCGTCTTTTGCGTAAATATAAACGGTATTTTCTACCACGATAGGTTTGGCTTCGATGGGGCTGTCAGTAATTTGCACACGCGCTAATTGCCTGCCATCCGATGTACTCAACCAATGTACATAGCCTTCAAAATCGCCGACCACGACATAATTATCATAAACTACAGGTGCCGACAGATTTCTTTGATGCAAATCCTGTTGTTTCCATAATGATGAGCCGCTACGCTGATCCAATTGCAAGACATGACTTTCAGAATCGGACAGATACAAATAACGCCAATCGTTGCTTAAACCGGTATGCGAAGAAATAATTTCATTACGCCATAAAACCTCACCGTCCAGCGCAGCAACAGCACTAACCCCACCATGATAACTCGCCGTATAAATAACACCGGCGGCTTCTATCGGATCAACATCAATATCCACCAATCTTTCAACTTCAGAACGGCCTTTAGGAATAGCAACGCTGGTTTCCCAGACATATTTGCCATCCTTTAAACGCAAAGCCATTAGCTTGCCATTGTCGTAACCACCAATAACATTGTCCTCAACGATAACCGGCGTCCCCGTTCCACGAATGCTTAACGCAGGAACACTAATCTCATAACTCCAAAGCTTGGCACCCGTTTTCTCGTTTAATGCAATGACGTTGCCGTCAGTGGTCCGCACCACGATAATTCCCTTTGCGACAACAGGCACTGACAACACTTCGCTGGACACTTTGATGCGCCACTTGTGTGTGCCGGTTTCACTGTCAAGGGCAATAACTTCTGCATCACTGGAACCGATAATAACCGTAGCATCACCTACGCCAGGGCCACCGGAAAAATGCGCGTCGGTTTCCGTTTCCCAAATCAGCTTGCCGGTTCTTAAATCCCTGGCCTGCACCAAACCTTCCCTATCGGCGATAAGTATTTTTCCGTTGCCAATCGCCGACACCAGTTTTAGCGTTTGCTCGTCTGAGCCGACACCGACGGCTTCTTTCCACAAGACATCAATATTTATCTCAGGGGCGTAGTCAACCAACGCTTTAGGCGGGTCGGCATTATCTTCACCACCGCTAAAATAATCGGTAATACCAGAAAAAGACTCGCCCACGCTATCGAACGCAGCACAGCCAGCCAAACTTAAACACAGCAATAAAAGCGTTAACGGGCGCATTATTTTTTACTTTCAACCTTTTCGGGTAGGGTCAAATCATCAATTTTCATTTGCAGCAAAGGCGACTGATGACCATTTCTCTGCGCATTTTGGTATGACGTCCGCGCCTGATCGAGGCGATCCAGCGCAACATACAAGTCGCCGACCAATTCATCATAATGCCCTGAAAAACTTGTGGACGTCGCTGGGTCAATAGCGTTGATCAGTTTCAATCCCTGTTCATATTCTTTATTCGCTAGCATTAAGCGCACCAACCTGATCTTGGCAATATTGCTTAATTCTTTATCAGATGCCGCGGCTATTTTCTCAAGTAATGCTTTGGCTCCGGCAAAATCACCTTGCTGGACTTTTACCTTCGCGGCCATTAACCCACTGTATGACGCGTAATCTGTATCGCCAAATTGCGTATTGATGCGCTCGGCCAATTTTTCCACAGACACCCTATTATCGGTTTCTGCTGCTTTCAATAATTGGCTGTATAAACCTGAGGCTTGTTCTGCGCGGTCTTTCTTATAAGTCTGCCAATAATTCCAGCCAAAAATGATAGCAATCCCCAAGCCCAAACCAATAACGGTCGCGTGACCGTTTTCTTTCCACCAGGCTTTTATCGCATCAACCTGTTCTTCTTCTGTATCGTAAATTTCCACTGTTTTTCTCTTATCTCTCTTTAAAAAATGATAAGTCCGCAAAGACTGGATAGTGATCCAGCTACCTGGACAGTAAATAATCCTGTAAAAAAGCAATCGCCTGCGACTGCAACAGCATTTGCTGGCCTTGTTCATCCCGCAACGGTTTAATGCCGACTTCCCCGCGGCTGACTTCATCATCACCAAGAATTATCGCCAGATCGGCGCCGCTTTTGTCGGCCTTTTTAAACTGGCTTTTAAAGCTGCCACCGTCCATATTGACTTGTAGTTTCAATGCCGGCATGGCATCCCTGAGCATCTCGGCATATCGCAACCCTTCCTGCTGCGCTTTTTCGCCGACCCGCACCATATAAACGTCAACCGGTTTTGCCATCGGAATAGTATCCAGCGTTTCCAGCAACGCCAATAAGCGCTCCATGCCCATTGCAAATCCAACGGCATGATTGGCTTTGCCGCCCAATTGCCCGATTAAACTGTCATAACGGCCACCGGCACAAACAGTGCCTTGCGAGCCCAGCGCATCGGTAACCCATTCAAAAACGGTTTTGCTGTAATAATCCAGCCCACGCACCAGGCGGGTGTTAATCTCATAGCTAATGCCCAGCCCATTGAGTATCGCCGTAATCGCATTAAAATGCCCGGTGCTTTCAGTGCCCAAATAGCCCATAAGTTCCGGCGCATTAGCGACAACCTCACGCATCGCTGGATTTTTGGTGTCCAGAATCCGCAGGGGGTTAGTCTGCAACCTGCGCAAGCTATCCTCGTCCAGTTGCCCGATATGTGCCTGAAAATACTCAACCAGGTTTTCACGGTACACGGTACGCTCGGCAATCGTGCCTAAAGAATTCAACTGTAATCTGACCTGGTCACGGATACCCAACTTTTTCCACAAGCGATCCATCAGCAGTATCAATTCGGCGTCAATTTCAGGGCCCGACATGCCGTAAGTTTCAACACCCAATTGAATAAACTGGCGGTAACGGCCTTTTTGTGGACGTTCATGCCGGTACATCGGCCCGTAATACCATAAGCGATGGATCTGGTTATTCAGCAGGCCATGCTCAATGCACGCCCTAAGACAACCCGCAGTCCCTTCGGGACGCAACGTTAAGGAGTCACCGTTCCTATCCTCGAAGGTGTACATTTCTTTTTCGACAATATCCGTGACTTCTCCGATAGAGCGCTTGAACAGCTCGGTCTTTTCGACGATAGGCAGGCGAATTTCACTATAGCCATAAGCGCCAAGCAGGTCTCTGATAACTTGTTCTGCATATTGCCAAAGCGGTGTTTGTTCAGGAAGCACATCGTGCATTCCGCGGATTGCTTGTATCGTGTTTGCCATTGTTATTGATAGTCGGTCAGCGACCTGTTGTTTTTGCTTCTTCAGAAAGTGGAAACTTTTCCAGCAATAAGTTTTGATATTCTTTTGCGAGGCCCTCATTTCCTAAGGCGCGTTCCGTTTGCATCGCAAACCATAATGATTCAGAGGTGTGGGCCGCGACGCTTAAATAACGCTGCAAATAGCCTTTTGCAGGCCAATATTCGCGGTTTTGATAACTGAGTTTTTGCATTTCCAGTAAAGCCGGTGCATAAGCCCCATTGGTCAGTAATGCTTGTTTAAAATAAGCCTTGGCTTTTTGATTTTGCCCTAGCCCTAACTGGCAAAGCCCCGCATTAGTCAACGCGAACCATTGCCGGTCGTTCAGCAAATTTGCAATCGCACGGTTCAATAGCGCCATGCCTTGATCAAGCTGCTTCTGCTCGCACAGGAAATGACCAAAGTTGTTTTGTACCCCCAAATCATCAGGGTCAGCCCTAAGTGCCGCCTCATAATGCGCCCTTGCTTGCGGGTATTTTTCTATTTTCTCGTACAAAAAAGCCAGGGCATTATGGGCCTTAATATTATTCGGCTCTTCCTTCAATGCCCGCTCCAAATTCTCTTTGGCGACTTCCAGCCTATTCATATTCAGATAGCGCACACCTAGCTGCAAATAGATATCCGCCCTATTTTCTTCTTTATTAGCCCATGAAGCACAGCCAACCACAACGGCCAGAAGCAAAAAAGCCGTCATTCGAACCAGCGTCTTTAACAGTTCAGGCCACATGTCCAGTGCCCGTCATCTGTAACTTAAGATGCCTGCGGCTTTTATCTTCAACCAGTCCCACCAACTGGCCGCAGGCGGCATCAATGTCTTCGCCGCGCGTTTTTCTGACGGTCGTAACAATACCAGCTTCGTTTAACAAGGTCTTGAACTGGTTAATCCGGTTATTGCTGGAGCAACGATAAGATGCGTTGGGAAACGGATTAAACGGTATCAAATTGATTTTTGCAGGGACTGTTTTTAACAATTTAACAAGCCCATCTGCATCGGCTAGTGAATCATTGACACCATCGAGCATGACATATTCAAACGTGACCGTGCGGCGCGGTGCAAGTTTGGCATTTTCGCGGCAAGCTTCCATTAATTCCTTGAGCGGGTATTTTTTATTGATAGGCACCAGCTCGTCGCGCAATTCGTCGGTAACCGCATGTAGCGATACGGCAAGACTGACATCACAGACTTCAGTCAGCCGATACATTGCCGGAACAACACCTGAGGTACTGATCGTCACGCGGCGCTTGGACAAGCCATACACGAAATCATCCATCATCAGGTTCATCGCCGCGACAACATTATCAAAATTTAACAGGGGCTCGCCCATCCCCATCATGACAACATTAGTAATTTTTGCTTCTGCACCCAGACGTTTTTGTGCAACGTATACCTGACCGATAATTTCAGAGGCACTTAAATTGCGGTTAAAACCCTGCTGTGCTGTAGCACAAAACGTGCAGGCCAAAGCACAACCAATTTGCGATGACACACACAAGGTGCCGCGCCCCTCTTCGGGAATGAACACCGTTTCCACGCGATTGCCACAATGGGTTTGTAACGCCCACTTGCGTACACCATCGCTGGCGAGTTGTTCAATGGCAATTTCAGGGGCTGCGATACAGCAATGTTCGGTTAAATAACCGCGTAATGATTTGCTTATATTGGTCATCAGTTCGAAGTCTTCGACACCTTCCTGATAAATCCATTTAAGTAACTGCGTGGCCCGAAACGGCTTTTCGCCTAAACCGACAAAAAAGGCCGCAAGGCCTTTTCTGTCGAAATCGAGCAAATTGATTTTTTTAAGTTTAACGGGTTCTTGCACAGAGTTCTTCATCTGAGAAAAAGAAACTAATTTCTCTGGCAGCCGTTGCCACTGCATCGGAGCCATGTACCGCGTTTTCATCGATGCTGCTCGCAAAATCGGCGCGGATCGTGCCGGGTGCAGCGTCTTTAGGGTTAGTCGCACCCATGATGTCACGGTGTTTAGCAACCGCATCCTCGCCTTCCAGCACTTGCATGATAACCGGCCCTGAAATCATGAATGCGACCAGATCGTTAAAAAAGCCGCGTTCGCTGTGTTCGGCATAAAAACCTTCCGCTTGTCCTTTAGTCAAATGCAGCATTTTTGCAGCAATGATTTTTAAGCCGTTTTTTTCAAAACGGCTGTAAATGTCACCAATACTGTTTTTTGCAACGGCATCAGGTTTAATGATTGAGAATGTACGTTCGATTGCCATGGTATTTAAAAACTCCTAAAGTGTAATGTGATGGTGGATTATAGCCGATTCGTTTGGCCTAAACAGCCAAACATGAAATGTCCTGATTAGCAAGCTGCTTCAGCTGGCAGATGATAGGCTGGAGTCCTGAGCTTGCTCTGGCTGTTTGAAGGCTCAAAGCGAGCTTTGAACTCCAGTAGCTTTGAGCCTAGCTGAAGCAGCTTGCTAATCAGGTGAAATGTTATGTTAAGGCAAATGGTCAATATGCTCGCCTTCTTTTACTGGCGGCATTAGATCTGCTGGGCTGACACCCAGCATCAAAGCCACCGGACTGGCGATAAAAATAGAGGAATAAGTGCCAAAAAATACGCCAAATAAAAGCACGACAGAAAACCCATGGATGACTTCGCCACCCAGAAAAAACAACGAAACCAGCACCAAAATAACCGTCAATGAGGTCATGATAGTCCGGCTTAACGTGATATTCACCGAATAATTCATCATTTCTTCGGTGGTCTTATTCCTTAACGTAAGGAAGCTCTCGCGGATACGGTCATAAACCACAATCGTATCGTTCAAAGAATAGCCGATCAGCGCAAGCACCGCCGCCAATACCGTCAAATCAAACTCCATCCCCAACACAGAAAATACGCCCAGCGTCACAATGACATCATGAAAGGTCGCTATGACGGCGCCTAATGAAAATTTCCATTCAAACCGCCAAGCTACGTAAATCAAAATACCGATGGTTGAATACAGCAGCGCTAAAAAACCATCTTCGGTAAGGTCGTCGCCGACTTGCGGCCCTACAAATTCAACGCGGCGCAAACTCGCAGGTGTTACGGTGTTTTTGTTAATCGCGTCCAAAACCTTAGTGCTTAAATCTGCGCTACTGACACCTTCCTGGAGTTTCATTCGGATTAACACATCTTTTGCCGTACCAAAATTTTGCACGGTCGCGTCGCTAAAGCCTGCTTCGTCGAGCGTTGAACGCAGTACGGACAAATCCGCCGCTTTTTGGTAACCCACTTCAATCAGTGTGCCTCCGGTAAAATCAATCCCCATCTGCAAACCGTTCACAGCGAGTGAAGCTATCGAGATAATCGACAACAAGCTGGAAAATATCAGGGCTATGTTGCGGTTGCCTATAAAGTTTATATTGGTCAGTTTCATCGTTTAATTTTTAAAAGTTTATAAGGGATAACATTGCAGCCGACATATTCCACGCTTTATGCGGCCTTTTTTTCTATGTCAGCAACTAACATGCTTTCGATGCTTAAATGATAATCTAACTCAGGCCACTCAACACCACTGCCAAGACAGATAAATTCATAATTCGATAGCTGTTTTAATGAAGCTTCCTGTAATTCCTTGTACCATGACATGGGCGTTAATATGATGCGTCCATCTTCAAGTTCAACATGCAAATAACGGTCATCAACATGAACGGACTTACCTTTGGCTAAAATACTCATCCCATCTCCTTTCAAACTCATCTTTATGGATTGTCACGATAGCAAGTGCTTTCTTGCGGTCTTTCGGTTTCATGTAATTTTGTATTATGCGCAATGAAGCTAACTCGATTTTAGCAAAACCACCACCTTTCATGACGTGAACGTGCTTAGGTTCATGCTCATTGGCATAAAAGAAAAACTTAAACCCGTCAATCATCAATAAGGTAGGCATTGGATATACCTAGTCGCCATCTAAATAGACAACTTTTCAACCCGACGGTCGCCATATATCCAGTTTATCACCATCCGCGTACCGGTAATGGCGGTAAACATAGATGACAAAATACCAATAATCAACGTCACCGCAAATCCTTTCACCGAACCCGTGCCAAACGCAAATAGCACAATAGCCACGACCAGATTGGTGACATGTGAGTCAAGAATAGTCGCAAAGGCTTTCTCGTAACCGATAAAAATACTGGTTTGTGGCGAATTACCGTTTCTGATTTCTTCTTTAACCCGCTCAAAAATCAACACGTTGGCATCGACCGACATGCCCACCGTCAATATGATGCCGGCAATGCCAGGTAAGGTCAGTGTCGCTTGCAGCATGGACAATATTGCCACGACGATGACCACGTTAAACGCCAATGCGAAATTGGCGATCATGCCAAACAGCTTGTAATAAACCGCCATGAACAGCACGACCAGCACGAAACCGACAATAAAAGAGAGGAAACCTTTGTCAATGTTATCTTGGCCCAGACTTGGCCCAACGGTACGTTCTTCGACAATATCAACGGGCGCAGCCAGCGCACCGGCCCTTAATAACAATGACAAATTACGCGCTTCTTGTGGGCTATCCAATCCGGTGGTCTGGAAGCGTTTACTAAATACCCCCTGAATCGTTGCCACACTGATAACTTTTTCAACCTTTTCTTTATGGCGGACTTTTTCGCCATTGATGATGCGTGTATCAACTTTATACTCAATAAAGACCACCGCCATCGGCTTGCCGATATTCGCCTGGGTCAACTTGCCCATTTTAGCGGCGCCAACACCGTTCAACGAGATAAACACCGCTGCACGTCCATCCTGATCCATACCTGAAGACGCATCGACAATTTGGTCACCCGTGACAATAATCTGGCGGTTTAACAGAATTGGCTGACCATTCTTCTCGTAATACAGCCGGCTGCCTACAGGCGGATGACCTTCCACCGCTTTTTGCACATCATGCTCAACGTCTACCAGACGATATTCCAGCGTCGCGGTCGTCCCCAGAATTTCTTTCGCACGGGTGGTGTCTTGCACCCCAGGCAATTGCACCATAATGCGGTTCTCGCCTTGTTGTTGAATGACAGGCTCTGCAACCCCCAATTCATTGACGCGGTTACGCAAGGTGGTCATGTTTTGTGCAACGGCGAATTTTTTTATTTCCTTTTCTTCACGCACGGAAACTTTCAGCCAAACTTCATCTTGCGCCTGTAGCGGCTCAGTGACATCCAATGCCCTAAAGTCTTTGCCGAGCAACGCCAAAAATTGCGGCTTATCTTCGGCCGCTTTTAGCTTGACTTTAATATAACCGCTGTCTTTGGCAACGGATTGGTAGCGGATTTTCTCGTTTCTCAATGCCAAACGGATGTCATCGTTATAACGCTCTTCCGCCTGCTTAACCGCCGCATCCATATCCACTTCCAGCAGAAAATGCACACCGCCACGCAAATCCAGGCCCAGATACATCGCATCCGCGCCTATGGCCTGCAACCAACCAGGGGTTGTAGGCGCCAGATTTAGCGCCACCGTGTAATCGCCACCGACATTATCCCTAAGTAAATCAGCAACTTTCAACTGGTCGTCGGTGTTTGAAAGCCGCGCCAGAACACGCCCCCCTTTAAACTCAAATGCCTTGACAGCAACCCCGGCCGTTTTAATGGCGGACTCGATTTGGGTTGCCTTTTCCTGCCCCATTTTTTCAGACTTTGTCGATGACACCTGTACAGACGGATCTTCACCATATAGATTGGGTAGTGCGTAAACAAGCGCAATCGTAAAAACGATCAGAACTAAACTATTTTTCCAAAGTGGGAAATGATTTTGCATGTGTTATTCCAACAATTTAAACCGCGTCTTTGCATTAACAGCGATTTACGGCAAGTTATGATTTAGAGATGCTAACTATTTTTTTAGTTATCGCTTTATATGTGCCTTTTGGCATCATGGTCTCAATGCTTTGGCGCTGAACTTGAATGAAGGTATTGTCGCAGATCTCGATTTTTAAAAAGTTATCGTCCATATCAACGACCTTGCCCAGGATTCCGCCGGAAGTGACCACCTCGGCACCTTTAACCATTGCGGCAATCATCTCTTTCTTTTCCTTGGCGCGTTTTGATTGCGGGCGCAAAAATAAAAAGTAAAAAAAGACCAGAATGCCCAGTGGAAACAGCATCCCTTCAATGCCGGGTTGTTGGGCAGCCGGAACGGCGGCTAGTGCGTCAGAGATAAAGAAACTCATGATTGTCCTCAAGTTAGGGTCCAGTAAATAAAAAGTGCGCCATTATGCCATAGACCAGACGGCTTTTTCTTATAGTTGAAAAAAATTACAGGGCGACAACATAAACTATGACGCCGTCCAATCATCAACCGATAGCCGTTGCATTTAAGGGCGCACCGACATGTTCATCATAAAACGCCCCATTTTAGGGCATATTTTTGTTTATACTATCGCCCTATCATCCGCATACTTGAAATTATGGGCATAAACTGGCACGCCGTAATTGAATAACAGTGGTCTGATAATTGCTTAATAAAAGCAAAAACATAACGTAACACGAATAGCCTTCAACAAAATATGTACAAACGCATACTTGATCATCTAAATACCGCAATCCTGTTATTTAACCAGAACCTTATCCTGACTTATATCAATACTGCTGGAGAAATTTTACTCGCCGATAGTGCACACCATCTTGTTGATCAAAGTGCATACGATTTATTCAAATCGTCTGACCCTGCCCTGCTGTTAAATTTAAGGCAGTGTTTAACGATGGAAGAACCGCTGCTGGAACGCTCATTGACGCTTAACCGCATGACCCAAAGCCTTACCGTCAACCTGAGCGCCACGCCATTAGTAAATAATGAAAAAGCCATTGAAATTTTGGTGGAGCTACAACAGGTGGACAATCATTTGCGCATATCCAAAGAAGAGCGCCTGCTGACGCAGCAGAATACCGCAAGGTTGCTGGTCAGGGGTCTGGCCCATGAAATCAAAAATCCTTTGGGCGGTCTGCGGGGTGCGGCGCAACTGCTGGATCTGGAA
>JAUYEP010000236.1 GCA_030689765.1 Methylovulum sp. | reverse complement strand
GCAACAAAGCCTACATCGATCAGGCCAAACGGGTTAGTGACGGGGGCGTCAAAAACCGGAGCGTTTGCCGTGCCGGTGTTGCGGTAAAACAGCGTGTTGCCTTGATGTTCACCGACAAAGGCGTCCAGGTCGCCGTCGCCGTCTATGTCGGCGAAGTCGGGGCTGGCCCAAACGCCTACATCGGTCAGGCCAAACGGGTTAGTGACGGGGGAGGTAAAAATAGGGTCTGCCATGGTAATACTCCTGCAAAGTTAAAAGGCAGGCCAGTTTAGCGTTGATCGGGTAGAAAAGATAGGCTCTATATGGATTCCAAGGTCTTTTTGTTAGACTGAACAAATGAAAAATACACTTATAACAATCAAACAGTTAGTCAGCGAAGCAGTAACTTCTCATTAGTTACAGGTAACAACCTAAGAATCAGGTTAAAATAGCCACATGGATACACTGAAGCCACACACCCCAAAATCAGCGACGAAGACCGCACACCGCTAGTCGATGTGCTGTTGGAATTGCTTGCGTGGCAGCAAAAGCAGATAGACAAACTGGAGCAGGAACTACTTAAGCTCAAGGGCGAAACCACTAAACCCAACACAAACCCAGCAAGATGGACGCTGACCCCGCCAAGGACGCAGATGAGAATGGCGAGGGCAGCGACAAGCCGAACAAGAAGAAAGGGCCGAAACGCAGTAAAACCGTGCATCTTAAGATTGATGCCATGGTCCACATCCAACCCGATACTATTCCAGAAGGTCCAGTCCATAAGGGGTTTCGGGATGTGGTCATTCAAGATATTAACAAGAGACTTTCAACGCCTGCTATCGTTTAGCCCAATACCAAACAGCAGATGGCAGCTATGTGTCGGGACAATTGCCCGATGGGCTTAACGGCTGCCACTTTGGCAACGATCTAATCAGTTTCATCCTTTACCAATACCATCATCAACATGTCACCCAACCGCTGCTGTTAAAGCAATTGCTGGATTTGGGCGTTGAAATATCCAGCGGTCGGTTAAGCCAGTTTATTACCGATGATTTGGATATGTTCCATGATGAAAAAGACCACACCTACAAGCCGGATTGTCCGTCTCGCCGTATATCCATACCGATGACACCGGAGCGCGTCATGACGGCAAGAACGGCTATTGCACCCATATTGGCAATGAGCTGTTTGCTTGGTTTAGTAGCACGGAAAGCAAAAGCCGCATTAACTTCCTCAGTTGTTTAGGCCAAGGCAGTGACTATTTTTATGTACTGAATGCCGGCGCCTTCACGACTATGGAACAACAGAAACTGCCGCCCGTTCTGTTAGCCCGTCTTGAGCTTGAATTTCAGGGTGAAGCCGTCTGTCGCCTACCGTTAGCCGACCCTGCCGATAAGGGATTGCGTATTGAAACCGCTCCCGATTGGGAGAAATGGCTGGAACGGCAGGGCATCAAAACCAAGCGGCATCGGCGAATCATCACCGAAGGCGCTTTAATGGGGAGCCTATTAGCTCAAGGCATTCCCGTTACCCTGAGCATTGTCAGCGATGATGCCGGACAGTTTAATGTCTTTGACCATGCCTTGTGTTGGATTCACGCGGAACGCATCATCAATCGCCTAATTCCCTGTGTGACCAGCATGCTACCAACAGTAGGCGCTTTAGGCGAAGCCGTTGACGACACGCGCGAACAACTCTGGCAGATTTACCGGGATCTGAAAGCCTATAAACTTGAGCCGACGGTAAGCCAAGCTGAAGACATCAAATCCCGATTCCAAACAATGCGCAGCACCAAAACAGCTTATGTAACACTGAATCTTGCCTTAAAGCGGATGGGTAACAATCAGCACGAACTGCTTCGGGTACTCGACAAACCTTATTTACCGCTCCACAACAACCTGAGCGAACGAGATATCCGGGATTACGTTAAAAAACGAAAAATAAGCGGCAGCACTCGTAGTGAGGCAGGACGGAGGTGTCGCGATACCTTTGCCAGCTTAAAAAAGACCTGCCTAAAGCATAAGATTTCGTTTTGGCATTATCTTAAGGATAGGCTGCTGGGTAACAGTAACATTCCACCGTTATCCGATTTGATTTTGGCGGCGGCTACCTGTGGGTAATGAGAAGTTACTAATTATGTTTTTAACGCATTGATTTTAAATAATCGAATAGTTTGTTCGTAGTTCCAATAATACTTCGTTGTACGGAATTGGAAACCGTAGCACGAAAAGCTCGACAACATGGGGTGCATGTACATTATAATTTCATAAAAATGTACATCAGGATTCTAACTATGAAACAAGCCACTTTTACCGAAATCCGTAACCACGCCAAACAGTACTTCGATATTGTAGAATCAGGTGAGTCCGTTAGGGTTATTCGCAATGGCAAACCCATTGCTGACATTGTCCCTGTAATGGCGGATGTGCCATCATGGAAACGAAGGAAGGCCCAACCTTTAGTGCTGGTTGGCGTTGCAGTCAGCCAATTGATTTTGCAAGAGCGCAAATCAAACGCATAAACGGGTAAGTTCATGCGTGTTTTTTTTGATAC
>JAUYEP010000320.1 GCA_030689765.1 Methylovulum sp. | reverse complement strand
GGCAAATCTTTGTCGATCTGATCCAGATGATTACCCAGAGGATGGTCGTGCATGGCTGCCGCTTTACCTTCGGGATCGTGCTGCAAACTTAACAACACTTGCGTGCGCGTGCTTCCCGCCAAGGCCTGTATCGTATGGATGTCCACCGCCAAGTGGATACGACGCTCTGCCACGTCGGTAAAGGCATCATCGGCATGCTTCAAAGCCAAGTAACCGATACCGCCATTCAGCACGAGTGCCGCTAACAGCAAACCAAACGCCAGCCACAGCCGTGGCGACAAACGATGCGGAATATATCGACTCCACCAATGATCCGGTTTTTTCGCCGCACCATGCACAATTTTTAAATTACCTTGGCGACCTTCGCGGAACTGGCGATACAGCGCCTCGGCGGCTTCAACCTCAGTTCGTAATGGTTTGGTGCGCACCGAAACGTAACCCACGCACTGGCCGTTTTCCAGCACCGGGCTGGCATCCGCCATCACCCAATAAAAGCTACCGTCTTTGCGGCGATTTTTAACCAAGCCATGCCAAGGATGACCACCCTTTAAGGTATTCCAAAAGTCGGCAAACGCCTCTACCGGCATATCAGGATGGCGCAAAATGTTGTGCGGTTGCCCCATCACTTCATCTGCGGTGTAGCCGCTGGCCTCAATGAAATCTTGGTTGCAATAGGTAATCATGCCGCGCGTGTCGGTTCGCGAAACGATAAACACTCCATCTCTTAATGGATATTCGACGCTCGTTATTGGTTGGTTATTTCTCATTTATATCTCCTAGCTACATGATTACATTGACTTATTTTCTTTTCACTTGCTTTAAACCTAGCGGGGCGCGCCTTTTTTGTACGGACACGTTACCCTCTTCATACGGAGACGGCGCGCCGTGTCCGTATCTTCTTTGCTCCCCTCTCCCGTAAACGGGAGAGGGGCTGGGGGAGAGGGCGACCGCATCTCGTTTTACCCTCTCCCTAACCCTCTCCCGTAAACGGGAGAGGGGACTATTCCTCAATCCTGCCCTACAAAACCCACGCTGTTTCTCGTAGGTCAGGCTTTAGCCTGACGCTGCTCTGTCGGGTTAAAACCCGACCTACACATCCCGCCCTAAACCCTAAACTTGCTCACCGCTTTTTGTAACTCAAGCGCCAAGCTATTCAAGTGCATCACGCCTTGTTCCGACTGTGCAATCGCGACGTGATTCTCTTCGGCCATCTGCGCGATACTTTCTACGTTGCGTGCAATCTCGTTGCTGGCGATGCTTTGCTCAGAGACCGCCGAGGCGATGTCATTCACCCCATTTGTTGATTTCTCTACCGCAGCACCGGCTTCTTTCAATACGCCAGACACTTGGTCGACGTGACGCTGCGTGGCTTGTAGTGAGACCAAACCTTCTTGCACTGACTTTTCAACTGCCGTGGATTGATCTTCTAGTGACTTGGTGATGTTGTCGATTTCATTCGCCGACTGCGCAGATTTCTCCGCCAACTTGCGCACTTCATCCGCCACCACTGCAAAACCACGGCCTTGCTCACCGGCACGCGCCGCTTCAATCGCCGCATTCAACGCCAGCAAATTAGTTTGGTCGGCGATGTCTTTTACCTGCTGCGTCATGCTGGCAATGGTGCGTGCGCTGATAATAAATTCATTCACCGAACTGGCAATTTGTTTGACGGTAGATTCAATCTGGCCTACGTCTTTAATCATGATGTCTGTGCTGGCATTGCCTTCGCGTGTTTTTGCCAAGCTTTGCTCCGAGAGTTGCCGTACTTCATTAGTATTGTCAGAAACCGAAGAAATACTCACCGTCATTTCTTCAACCGCTGCGGCAGTGGCCGAAGCGGAGGCGCTTTGTGATTGCGAGCCGCTGGTGATTTTCACCGATGAAGCGGAAAGTTGTGTGGCAGTTGCAATCACGCTATCTGCGCTCTGCGCCACATGGCTGATCACTTTTCTAAAACTATCGAGCAAGGCGTTGTAAGCCAGCGCCGATTGCGCAATTTCATCGGTACCATGCACTGACACATAGCGCGTGAGGTTGCCATCCGCCGTGGTTTGCGACATCGCCGCACGCATATCATGTGTGGAGCGAGAAATACCTGTAATAACGGAATAACCCAAACCCAAACCCAGCAGACCTGAAAATATGAGCCCTAAAATCATGGCCCATTCGGTTTTCAACGCCGATGCCGTCGCCTCTTTATAGGCTTGCGTCGCGCCCTCATTTTGATGAGCGGCGATTGCCTTGCCTTTCTCCAGTATTTGCGTCAGCAATGGATTAACCTTGCTTAGGAGCAGCCTCTCAGCCTCTTCATAATTGCCCTCTTTGATCGCTTGAAGAGTCGGCTGCAATGCCTCGGCAACGTAATGCACACGTACTTCCTTAAGCTCTTTTAACCGGGCTTTGTCTGTTTCACTACGACTCTCTTCTTCCATCGCGGCAAACAATTCTTCGATCTTTGCTTTGTTGGCCTCAATCGCATCGTAATGCTTGTTAATCGGGTGGTCGTGTAGCTTGGCCGTGCTTTTTCCCGGATCATGCTGAATCGCCAACATGGTTTCAGTGCGGTTATCTGCCAAGGCATAAATAACCTGGTTCGACGCGCGAATGAGGTGAATGCGACGGTTCGCAATATCTTCCAACTCCGTTTGCAGCTGAGAAAACCCCCAATATGCCGCCGCCACCACAAAAATACCGATTGCCGTGAGTACACCCACCAACATGATCAGCCGCGATTTGATTGTCATATTACTTAACATTTTTTTCTCCTTTGCTAATTAAACTTTTTCTAAATCAAAACCGACCCTGCTTCTCGTGGGTCGGGTTTTAACCCGACGCTACTTTGTTGGGCTGACACCCGCAAGGGGTAGGCCGTGGTTGCACGGAGCTTAAGCTCCAACAACACACGCTCAGCCCAACCTACAAAACCTCTCCGCTTCTCGTGGGTCAGGCTTTAGCCCGACGCCTGCTGTTGGGCTGAAGCCCAACCTACAAAACCCACTCCGCTTCTCGTGGGTCGGGTTTTAACCCGACGCTACTTTGTTGGGCTGACCCAACCTACAAAACCCTCTCCGCTTCTCGTGGGTCAGGCTTTAGCCCGACGCCTGCTGTTGGGCTGAAGCCCAACCTACAAAACCCTCTCCGCTTCTCGTGGGTCGGGTTTTAACCCGACGCCTGCTGTTGGGCTGACACCCGCAAGGGGTAGGCCGTGGTTGTACGGAGCTT
>JAUYEP010000317.1 GCA_030689765.1 Methylovulum sp. | reverse complement strand
ATTAAAAAATCATCCTGCTATACACCGCGACATAGCAGACATCAACTCTAGCACATGAAACTATCCAAATAAAGGCTTTGATGAAAAGCAAGCTTACCACCAATAATTACATAAGCAAATGGTAATGCGGTTATTGTCCTGTTGCTATACCTGCCCCCTTTTCGTAGACTTAAGCCATTATCATTTAAACGGAGCCTCCAAAACATGTCATCCCTGACTACTTCAAAAGCTTGGTCTGCGTTGCAAGACCATTTTCAGCATATTCAAAACCACTCCCTGCGCGATGCTTTTGAACAAGACCCGCAACGCCACAACAAATACTCAATTAGCTTTAACGATATTCTTTTTGATTATTCCAAAAACAGAATTACCGATGAAACTATGCCGTTGTTGATAGCGCTTGCCAATCAGGCTGGGCTTACCGCAAAAATCAATGCCATGTTTTCGGGAGAAATTATCAATACCACCGAGCATAGGGCCGTACTGCACACCGCTTTGCGTAACCGAAGCGATAAACCGGTTTATATTGATGGGCAAGATGTCATGCCTGACGTCAATCGTGTTTTGGCAAAAATGCGCACTTTTTGTGCAGCCGTAAGATCTGGCGAATGGAAAGGCTATACCGGTAAAGCCATTACGGATGTTGTTAATATTGGCATAGGCGGCTCCGGCCTTGGGCCTAAAATGGTTTCTACGGCGTTAACGCCTTATAGTTCTAACTCGCTAAAAGTGCATTATGTTTCAAATATTGATCAAGCTGATCTGGTTGAACGCTTAAAACCCCTCGATCCTGAAACCACTTTATTCATCGTTGCTTCCAAAATATTTACCACACAAGAAACAATGATGAATGCCAAGTCGGCAAAAAACTGGCTTTTGGAGAAAGCAAAAGCCCCTGATGCCGTAGCCAAGCATTTTGTCGCCATCTCAACCCATGCCGAAACAGTCGCTGCCTTTGGGATAGACACCGAGAATATGTTTGAATTTTGGGACTGGGTGGGTGGGCGTTATTCACTGTGGTCTGCAGTAGGATTATCGATAGCGCTGTACATCGGCATGGATAATTTTGAAGCCATGTTGCAGGGTGCTTTTGAAGCGGATGAACACTTCAGAACGACGCCTTTTGACCAGAATATTCCGGTTATTATGGGGCTGCTAGGTATCTGGTATAACAACTTTTTTGCTGCCGATTCCCATGCCTTGCTGCCTTATGACCAGTCCATGCAATTTTTCTGCAGTTATTTCCAGCAAGGCGATATGGAAAGCAACGGCAAGAGCGTTACCTTAACTGGTGAAAAAGTCGATTACAGCACCGGCCCCATTATTTGGGGACAGCCTGGCACTAATGGTCAACATGCGTTTTTTCAGTTGATACATCAAGGCACCAAATTGATACCCTGCGATTTTCTGGTGGCGGCAAACAGCCATTACAAACTGCCTGAACACCACGACATACTGGTTTCCAACTTCCTGGCACAACCGCAAGCATTAATGCGCGGCAAGACTATCGATGAAGTCAAACAGGAACTGACGCCTGAACAGCAAGCAGATAAATTATTGGTGGCTTCGAAGGTATTTGAAGGTAACAAGCCATCGAGTTCTTTTCTGTTTAAAAAACTGACGCCAAAAACATTAGGCTCGTTACTGGCATTCTACGAACATAAAATTTTTGTTCAGGGTGTCATCTGGAATATCAATTCTTTTGACCAGATGGGCGTCGAGCTGGGTAAGGTATTGGCTAAAGCGATATTGCCGGAACTGCAAAACGATGAAATCATCACCAGCCATGACAGTTCCACAAATGCGCTGATTAATACCTACAAAAAAATGCGCGGGTCTTGAATGGACTGGGCCGCTGGCGTCCAAAAGAGACGTCAGCGGCGGGCGCGGAAAAAATCCTTTAGCAGTTCGGAACACTGCCCTTCCAGAACCCCCCCTTCCCAACTCACTCGGTGGTTTAAAAAAGCCGCATCCGTCAGCTTCAGCGCATGACATACCGCGCCGCGTTTAGGATCGAATGCGCCAAACACTAATCGATTAACCCGCGCATGGCTGATAGCGCCCA
>JAUYEP010000230.1 GCA_030689765.1 Methylovulum sp. | reverse complement strand
TGCTGATAAAGATAATGGCACTGCCGTTATTGCCGACGCTTTGGCCGTGTTGGATAAAACAACGCTGTTAATCCAGTCATTACCAAAACCTGACGTAAGTAATCACTTCCCCCTTTGAAAAAGGGGGAGGGCAAAGCGAGGGGGCAGAGGGGGATTTATCTAATAAAATCTCCCCTAACCCCTCTTTTTCAAAGAGGGGGACTGAATAAGTACAACCTGACTCAAGGAATGAGTACGGCACATTTTTGCAACATGATGACTACCAGTCCTCAAAGGACTGGCAGTCATGGCATCCACCGAGGGTACAAAACAACTTGACGATGTTGTTTTGTACCTATTCCTAAGCACATAAAAACCCATGACAAACACACTATTAAGCGAAATTACCCTTTATCCCGTCAAATCATTGGCAGGTATCAACGTAAGCTGTTGGCCGGTTACTAAAACCGGCCTGCAATACGATAGAAAATGGATGGTCATTGATAAGGCGGGGCAATTTCTCAGCCAACGCAGATTGCCGGAGATGGCATTGATCCATACTGCACTGACCGACGCTACGCTAACGCTATCCGCACCGGATAGGGAACACCTGGCGCTACCGCTAAAACCGCTTGGCGGAGAGGTTGTCCCAAGCACCATCTGGCACGACCAATGCGACGCGTGGAGCGTATCAACGGCTGCCGACCAATGGCTTAGCGATTTTTTAAAACAGGATTGTCGGCTGGTTTATCAACCCGATGATGTTGTCCGTCCTGTCGATCCCCATTACGGCAACGCCTCTGACCAAGCGTCATTTTCTGACGGCTTCCCTTTCTTGATTATTGGTGAAAACTCACTGGTTTCATTAAATCAAGCCATGCCACTGGATTTGCCGATGAACCGTTTCAGACCTAATCTGGTCATCTCAGGCTGCCCCGGCTATGCCGAAGATAGCTGGCGTGAAATCAGCATCGGTGCGATTGATTTTAGATTACCCAAACCGTGTTCCCGCTGTTCAGTGCCGACGATAGACCCCATTACCGCCATTACCGGCAAAGAGCCGCTGACCACGCTAAACCGCCTCAGAAAATGGCAAAATAAAGTCTACTTTGGACAAAATGCCCTGCATAACCAGTGCGGCATATTGACCGTCGGCGATAGGGTCACCGTTAAAACGACAGGTGAAAAGCAACCGCCCATTTAGTAGCAGAAACGCAACTACTCACCCATGAGCCAAGCCATTAATAAATAGGGGAGTAAAATGGCTTCAGACATTTTTTCAACGGCTAAAGCCGTTGAACTCCGGCACACAGTCTGATAGGGGGGTGAGTAGTTACTTAGCATCACAAGATCCACGCTCATACCAACCATAATAAACCAGCCAGGCCACCAAAAACACCAGATAGCCAGACCATAAAATATCCGAGATAAAATGTCCGCCCGCCGAAAGCCTAGTCAACGCCATCATCAGCGCAAACAACAGGGTCAGCAGAAAATAAAATGCCTTGCGTTTACGCGACAAGAAATAACACGCAAAAAATAGATAAGCTACCGAACAATGCCCGCAAGGAAACGACTTATCCGGGGTGTTACCAATTTGCAACGGCGGGACATAAGCGTACTGACCGCCAAATTCGCTGATATGTACCGGCCTGGGCCGCCCCCAGTGGTCTTTAAATATCACATTGACGACTAATCCTGGCCCCAACGCAATCACCAGCACGATATAAATCGCCGGTCTGCGCCAAGGTATCAATTTTGGCAATGCGTAGCTGCTGATGGCAATAAGCAATGCACCCACCACAATGGCAACGGCAAACTTAGTCGCATAACGGAATAAATAATCCCAAAGCCACCACTGTTTCCACGGCCAGACATTAATGCCATCACCAGGCTGATAAAACAACGAGGCAACCTGATAATCAACATCAGTGAGCCAAAATATCGGCGTGGTCACGCTGATTAATGCCATAAGGGCTAACAGTTCTAGCCAGCGGCGTTCCAGTTTTGAGAAAATCATTCACTCACCTTTGTTGCTTTTGGTTGTTTGGCAATGCTCTAAGATTCTTACCTAGAAACAAATAATAGCTAATCGAATGGGCATCCGTCGGATTGGCAACCGTGCCAAGCTGGCGAAAGCGTTGAAAGGCCGATTTCAGATCATCAGGGACCTTGGCTTCAGCTTGTTCTGAAACAATAAAAGCAGATTTGCCGATAGCGTCTTCCGGCCATCCCCACACCTCATATTGCGAGGCGATTTGTCCGCTGCCTTCATAGTGATAAACCGTCGGCTGTCCAGGCAGATAAAAGGCGAGTTCACTGGTCAACGTGCGATGTCCCAGTGCTATCACAAACGTTTTTTCAGTATCCGGCAAGGCTTGGTGACGCGCCAACGCGATAGCTTCAGCCACAACTTGCCAGTGCTTGAACCGGTAAGTCGGATCAATCGCCGTGTTTTGCAGATTAAAGCGTGGTATGGCTACAGGCAGCGCGTAAGTCAGCAGCACCATCAGAAAACCAAGGGCAACACCGGTTTTAAGCGGTTGTTTCCAGACCCCCGCCAGCCATCGGCCGCTTAATAAAATCAGCGCACTAAAATAAAAAGGCATGGGCCAGTTGCCCTGTACCTTTTGCACCAGGCTCAATAGCAAAATGCCGATCAGCAACACCGGCCCCATCAGCATGAGGAACTGTTCTTCTGGGCTTAAACGGTTAAATGCTATGCCCGCCTTATAGGTCATTATCAGGATTAATACGAAAATAACAGGCGACGCCAGCAGCAATTGATATAACACGAAAGCACCCGCTTGCGCCAAGCGGGTTGTCAATGTAACGGTTTCCCTGATGTAAAAATGCGCTTTGCTATGGCTGAACATTACCCAGTCATGCTGTTGGTTCCACAGTACAATCGGCATCAGACCCAGCATTACGGGAAACAAGTACAGCAGGAATTCACGCTTAAATAACGGATGCCGCTGCTTATCAAGCAGCAGAAAACATATCAGCATCAACGGCATCAGCAACGCCACCTGTTTACTGAGTATCGCCGCGCCTGTCGTTACACCCGCCCAAAACCAGGCGGTTTTATCCTTATCGAACAACGCCCTGTGCAAATAGTAAAGGCTCATCATCCAAAAACAATACAGCGGCGAGTCGATGGTCATGAGAAAGTTGACCAGCACATTAAACGGCATAGCCAACATCAACACGACTGTTAATGCGCCCGCTTTGGGCGTATAAAACGCGCTGGCAGCCGCATAAGAAAACCTTAGAAAAACCGTACCAAAAACTACCGCAGGTAAGCGCACCACCGCCGTGTAATCCCCGCCCAGACCTGTAAAAACAGCAATCAGCCACGCCACCATCGGCGGCTTGCTGTAGTAACACCAGTCCGGCCGTCGTGACCAGTCCCAGTAATAGCTTTCATCGCCAATTAAATCCAGGCCACAAATAAAAAGATAGCCAACGCGCAATACAAAAATGCCGGCCAACACCGCCACGAGATAACGCCCAACAAAGTTTAATAGTTTTTCGAGCATCATAAGGTAGCCGTAGAGAGATGCAACAGCAGCGTCTCTGCACAGATTAAAACAATAGCGTTGGTGGGATATATGGCAGTAGAAACGCAATATTTTGCGTCCCTACACAGGGAGGGATTGGGGAATAACGTAGAGACGTTGCATTGAGACGTTGCATTGAGACGTTGCGGTGCAACGTCTCTACATTTATAAGTGTTAAGGCGTTAAACCTTGTCCAACAACGATAACTTTTAACGCATTGGTCCCACCTTTTACACCATTCAAATCACCTTTAGTAATGATGAATTTATCGCCATCTTTGGCGATATTCCATTTTCTGAGTTCTTTGACGATATTGCGGTTGACTTCAGCATGATCCGGTGTCCCTTCAATATTGAAATACATAGGAAACACCCCACGAAACAAAGTGGCTTTCCCTAAAGTTTCTTCTACACGGCTGAAAGCAAAAATTGGGATGCCCGAACTGATTCTGGACATCCATAACGGTGTTGAACCTGATTCAGTCAACGCCACAATACCTTTGATTTTGGTATGGTTGGCCATGTACATAGCAGACATGGCAATGGCTTCATCAACGCGTTCAAACTGAATATTCATACGGTGATCAGATTCACGCACTATCGGTTGTTTTTCCGCTTCCACGCAGATACGGTGCATCGCTTCCACCGCTTTAATCGGATGACTGCCCGACGCAGTTTCTGCCGACAACATAATCGCATCGGTACCATCATAGATAGCATTGGCAACGTCAAACACTTCGGCACGGGTAGGGATCGGATTTTCTATCATCGATTCCATCATTTGTGTCGCCGTAATGGCTATGCGGTTCAGTTCACGGGTACGTTTGATCAGCCTTTTTTGCACAGCCGGCAAATTCGCATCACCAATTTCAACGCCTAAATCGCCACGCGCCACCATGACGGCATCAGAGGCGAGGATAATCTCATCCATCACTGGATCGACAATGGCTTCAGCACGTTCAACCTTAGAGACGATACCCGCATGACAACCTTCAGCTTCCAACAAGCGACGTGCCTCATTTAAGTCTTCTGCACAACGTGGGAAAGAAATGGCAACATAATCACAACGCATAATGGCGATGGTTTTAATGTCTTCTTTATCTTTTTCGGTTAATGCCGCCGCAGAAAGGCCGCCGCCCAACAGGTTTATACCTTTGTTATTGGACAACGCACCGCCAACCACAACGGTACACAAAACACGCATGTTCTCGACATTAACGACATCTAGCACGATACGCCCATCATCGAGCAATAAACGGCTGCCTGGCTTAACTTCCAAAGCCAAAGGTTCGTAAGTGATGCCGACTTGGGTAGTGTCACCCGCCAACGGATCAAAATTGATGTCGAGGGCAAAATCCTGACCTTCCTCTAAATATACTTTGGTATCTGTAAACCGTGCGATACGGATTTTAGGCCCTTGCAAGTCGGCAAGAATGCCTACACGCCGTCCCGTTTCTTTGCTGAGTTCACGCACCCTATTGGCTCTGGCAATATGATCTTCTGCAGAACCATGGGAGAAATTCATGCGTACCACATCAACGCCTGCCGCAAAAAGCCCCTCAAGCACACCAGGTGCATCCGTAGCAGGTCCAAGTGTGGCCAAAATTTTGGTTCTTCTTAACATGTCCGGTTATTCCGCATTAATTAAAGCAATAGAAGTATCCAACATACGGTTTGAGAAACCCCATTCGTTGTCATACCAGGACAAGACTTTTACAAAGTTGCCATCAACAATTTTAGTCAGTAGTGATTCGTAAATGGACGACGCAGGATTGTGGTTAAAATCACAAGACACTAGGGGCTTGTCATTAACAGCCAGAATCCCTTTTAACGGGCCCGCTGCCGCTGCATTTAAAATATCGTCAATTTCAGCTTTAGTGGTGTTTCTTGCCGCAGTGAAGGTTAAATCAACAACAGAAACATTGATTGTCGGAACACGCATCGCAAAACCATCCAGCTTGCCGGCCAATTCAGGCAGCACTAAACCTACTGCCGCAGCCGCGCCAGTTTTGGTAGGGATCATTGATTGTGTGGCGGAGCGGGCACGGCGTAAATCGCTGTGATAAACGTCGGTCAACACTTGGTCATTAGTGTAAGAATGGATGGTGGTCATCAAGCCGTGGATAACACCAATCGCATCATGCAACGGTTTAACCAGCGGCGCCAAGCAGTTGGTGGTGCAAGACGCATTGGAAATGACGGTATCAGACGCTTTTAAAATGTTGTGGTTGACGCCGTAAACGATAGTTGCATCGACATCATCACCGCCGGGTGATGAAATAATCACTTTTTTGGCGCCAGAAGTAATATGTGCAGAGGCTTTTGCTTTGCTGGTAAATAAACCGGTACATTCATGGACGACATCAATGCCCAGATCACCCCACGGCAATTTGGAAGGGTCGCGTTCAGCAAAAACTCTAATTCTGTCACCGTTGATAACCATGTAGTCACCATCGACGGTGACTTCAAAAGGAAATTTGCCGTGGACTGAATCGTATTGTGTCAAATGGGCATTGGTGTTGGCATCGCCTAAGTCATTGATGGCGACGATTTGAAATTCATCGGTACGGCCTGCTTCATACAAAGCACGGACGATATTGCGTCCAATACGGCCATAACCATTAATAGCAACTTTTATAGACATTGAGTTTCTCCAGAGAGTAATGGGACAAAAAACTACACGAGTGTGTAAAAAAATTTGAAAACGCGGCAACTATACCAAAATATATCGCGATTAGTCTATTGAACATCAACGCCGCAAGCATTGCGGGGGAGACTGAAGCAATGGAGCCAGCCAGGTAGGATGGGCAAACAGCTTTATCGTTTGCCCACCATTTCGTCGTCAAATGGTGGGCAGAACAGCGCTGCCCACCCTACCTAGATTGAATGCCCGTGGTGGTTATCGGGAACAATAACCGCTTCAACCGCGACACCATACTTATACACCATCAAACCACCCAAATCGGCGCCAAGGCTTAACAGCGCACAAAGCAACGCCGCCAGCATAAGAAACAGCGTGTTTGCTGCGCCTTGAATCAAACTGCCGCTTCTGATGCGCCATAATGACAACACGGCCGCCAGCGTAAGCACCAATATTCCGATATGCTCATGGCGTTCCATAATAGCGTGGACGTTATCACCATGCGCCACGGTGTTGGCCGCCATAAACCCTGCCGTTACAGTAAAAACAGCGGCAATCGTGCCCAGATAAAGCAACCAGCTTGCAACACCGCGCCATTGCGGTTTTTTAACCAGTGTGCCGACAAAATCCAACGCAAAAAATGCCAATAAAAAAGCGACGGGGAAATGCACCAGCAACGGATGAATGTTTTCCATGCTGGCAAGTCCTGGCATGATGGCCGAAAAAAAACCGCCCGGCCCTTGCGTGGCTGTGCCTTCAAAAAATGCCAGCAAACTGGCGACACTCTCTGCGATACCTCCACCGTGATCAGCATCGCCGTGGATTTGAAAAGATATAAAATTGTTCATGACTGATTATTTTTGTTGTGTTGTTGA
>JAUYEP010000308.1 GCA_030689765.1 Methylovulum sp. | reverse complement strand
TCGGTGTGCTACCCTGCCTAACATGGCGGTCAAAGGGATTTAGGGTTTCGCCGACCTGTGGCGGTTTTGAAGTTTTGTGTGTTTCAAGGTTCAGTGGCTTCGTTAATCTTCTGTAATCGGCGCGCCCCTTACCTTTACGTTAGGCTTTCTGGGGTGGAGGCTGTCGGCTTCGGTTTGCCTTCGTTAGCTATCCAACAAAAACCATCACCAAAAACACTTGCTGCCCGTGGTGTAGCCCAAGATTACAAAGCAAGATTACTAAACCCACAATGCGAAATATCGTAAATTTTTTACAATTATTTCTTTAAACCATCAACAACTTCCCGTAGTCCCATATATTGTTTCTATAAAAAGCAACCCCGTAAAATGCCAATAGAGCTATCAAGACTTTAAAACGCGACAATTGCAAAGGCAAATGTAAAAATAAGCCCTTAAACATAAGAACTTCGCAATAAGCTATAGCCGACACTTAAATACGGAACTGGGAACATGATCAAAACAGTAAAGCAGGCCTGTATATTCAATCCTATTATTCGTGATTACCGGATGAGTCAGGCCATCGAAAACCTGGCTGACCTGATTAAAGATGAAGGTGACGGGCAAGAATTCTTTGCCAGAAACTACATCACTCAAGGTATGGAGCAACTGTTTCGCGAAGGCATGTTGCGGCTCTCAGGCCAATCTGACCAAGCGGTTTTTGAACTTACTCAAGCAATGGGCGGCGGTAAAACCCACATGATGATAGCGCTGGGGTTGTTGGCAAGACATCCCGAATTGCGTCAACAAATACTACCTGCTGACCTGTCAGGGCGAATCACCCTAGGTAAAGCCAGAATTGCCGCATTCAATGGACGGAATAACCCCGACAACTTTATCTGGGGAGAAATAGCGGCACAACTAGGCCAGGAAGAAGCTATCAAACCCTATTGGATCAATGGCCCTAAAGCCGTTGATCAAGCCAAGTGGAAAGCGATCATAGGTAACGAACCTACCTTAATCATGATCGATGAGTTGCCTCCTTATCTTGATAATGCTAGTACCCAAGTCATAGGACAAGGGACACTGGCAAACATGGTGACTTATTCCATCAGTTGTTTATTAAGTGCAGCTCTGGAAATGGATAACTGCTGTATTGTGATTGCTAACTTATCAGGCAGCTACACATCGCAAACCAAAGCATTAACAGAAACCATTGCCAATTTGCAGCAAGAAACCCAGCGCCAAGCCAAAACGATCACGCCAGTGCAACTGGCGGGTAACGAAATCTACGAAATCCTCAAAAAGCGGTTGATACTCACCCTGCCTGATGACAGCGTGATCAATGATGTTGCCGAAGAATATGCCCAACGCATTAAAGCCGCTACCGATGGCGGTTATATTACCGCCACCAGCATAGAACAAATTGCTGAACAAGTGCGCGAAACCTACCCCTTTCATCCCGCGTTCAAACATCTCGTTGCACTATTTAAAGAAAATGAAGGCTTTCGGCAAACACGCGGTTTAATGCAGTTTGCTGCCCGTCTGCTCAAAAGTGTGGAAGACAGAGAACTTGATGACGTTTTCCTGATTGGCTCACAACATTTGAATCTTAACGATCTGGATGTTAAAGATGAAATAAGCCGGATTGCCCCCTCATTGCAACCTGCCATGAGCCACGACATTGCCGATGGTGGCAGTGCTGTCGCCGAGTCGATTGATGACCAGTTATCCAGCGATGCAGCGACACAAGTCAGCATCTTGTTATTGGCGTCCTCGTTATCCAGAGCCGTCGGCGGACGCATCGGTTTAACCGAAGGCGAAATCATCGAATTTCTAGCCGCACCCAATCGCAAGCCGGACGAGTTCCTTACCGCATTGGAAAAGTTGAAAGAACATGCCTGGTATTTGCACCGCGAAGACCAACGCTACTTTGTTAAAGACACCGAAAACCTCTCCCGTAAAATTGAGCGAAATGCGCGGGACATACCGCAACCCAAAATTGACCAAGCCTTGATTAACCGCTTGACCGGAATATTGCAGCCTTCCAGCAAAGCCGCCTATCAGGAACTCAAAGTACTGCCCCTGCTTGATGAAATTCGTCTGACCGGCACCAGAGTTCTGATCGTGGTGCGCCCAGACGGTAAACTGCCGCCACAGCAACTCAATAACTTTTACCTGTTCCAGCAAGAAAAAAACAACTTGCTGGTATTGTCAGGACAAGATAGCCATTTTGCTGATGTCGTTGAAGAACGCTTGCGCGAACTCTACGCCATTGAGCAAGTCGTCAAACATCTTAAAGATGGCGACACGCTATATGAAGAAGCCCGTGAGCGCCTGGAAGATGCTGAACAACGTTTCATGAAAGCCCTGTCCGCCGCTTATAACCGCGTGTATTTTCCAGGCATAGATGATAGCACCGGCGAAGAAGTGTTATTAATGGTCACCATAGATAACGGCCTCAAAGTAGGAACAGGGGATCAATCGGCAGAAAAGCAGATTGAAGAATTGCTTGCCAGTCCACGAGCCAACTACAAATTGGCTTTGGATGTCAAAAATGACATTAACAACTATCTGGCGCAAGCCGAAGTCTATCTCTGGCCTGAACGTGACCGCCGCACCCCTTGGAAAGACGTGCTAATGCGAGCCAAAACTAACCCGGAATGGCCTTGGATGCCAGGTTCGGCTGGCATGGATATGTTAAAAACCGAAGCCTTAAAACAAGGTCGCTGGCGGCAAGGTGAAGACGGCTATATTGAAAAAGGACCATTCCCTAAAGACAAAACCACCTTAAACATAACCCCCCAAAGCACCAACAAAGACAGCGGCGAAGCTATTTTAGCCATCACTCCGCGTCATTGCGGCGTTAGCCCTATTGTTCATTATTCGCAAAACGTAACGGTGTCAACAACTGATCCAGTCATTGACGATCTGGATAATTTTGCCACAACAGCCTCAACCTTGTATTTTTTGGCCGTGGATAGCGAAGGCCAGCACGAAATAGGTGAACCTAAACGCTGGCTTGCCGACTTGATGGTTCGTCATCAGCTTCATGTTGTTGCCGACAAACGCAAAATAGAACTGAAATGTGTGCCGCCAGCAGAAATTTACTACACGCTCAATGGCAGCAATCCCAAAGAAGGCACGCGTTACGAAGCACCTTTTGAAATTGGCGCGGAAGCCTACCGCTTACTGGTTTTTGCCAAAGCCGGTGAAGCCAATAAAAACATTGAATTCAGCATCCCGGCCAGCGGCGATAAACGCGTGCAGATTGATGATAGCAAACCGGCACATTTGCAGGAAAGCAAACGCATCAACCTCGATAACACCGAAAAAGTCTTTGCCGTGCTTAACCGTTTTAAAGACCGAAACAACACCCTATTAAAAGGCGTGCGGATTCAAATCGGCGAAGGCGAAAATACTGTACAAATACGCTTCCACGAACGTCAGATCACTGCGCAAATGATTGAAGAAACCGTCAATACCATGCGCAAAGTCCTTAATGACGACCAAGCGCAAATCAGCGTCGATATTGTCGGTGGTATTCAGTTTGGTGACGGTTACGCCGCGAAAGAATTTGCCGAACTCAGTGGATTGCAGCTAAAACCCGGCGACGTCATACAAGAATGAGCACCCGCAAAAAACAACCGGCTAAGTCCGCCATCGTTCACCCAACATTAGGTTTTGGCGTACCGGCAACCAGTGATCCGCATCATTTCATTGTGGAAATACCGCGCAGCAATACCGGTGCAGTCAGCATTGTCGAAAACTTGGGGTTACAAAGCCATGACCATACACAAAGCCTAATTGTGCGCTGTGTGTTAGAACGCCCCCGTTGGACAGCGATACGCAACGAAGTCCAGCGTGCCTTTAATGTAAGGCTCAAAGAACGTCAGTTAAAAACCTCGGCCTGGAAAGTTGGCGAAAATCTGGTTGATCGCTTATTAGGTAAGGAACTCTGTGTGCTGGCTTGGGCTTGTGAAGGCATGGCCTTCGACCATATCGCCATTGCCGTGCGTAACTGGCTGGCATTACGCCAGGAAGAGCGCTGGTGGTTGTTTGGGATGACCGCCATCACCACGGGTGGTGTTAATGACGGTGGCAAAGGCTGGCGATTAGCCTTGCGACATGCCTTGGGCGACGTGGCGCAAAACGAACTTTTCAAACCGCGCGTTACCCAATCGGCATCGCGAGACGCTGTAAAAGACCATGAATCCATCACGCTCAGTTTGTTTGATTTTGACCTTTAATCGAACACCTCGCTGGATAAGGCAGCGAGAAAGATGAAAAACTGAAATAATTGCTTTGTACTGGCTTGCATGAACAACCAGAGACGATAAAATCCAAACACTAACCGGAGAAACATAATGCCCACAGTAAAAGAACAAATGGTTGATGTCATCAACAGCCAACCGATGGATGCGTCCTACGATGAAATCATGAAAGAGCTGGCGTTTGCGCGGATGGTGGAACGCGGATTAGAAGATTCGCGCCAACAGCGCATAATCAGCAATGAAGACATCGAACGCTGTATAAAAACAAATTGAGATAGAGACGCTCATTAACCAATCTGGACAAAATGTATGCAAACCAGCAGTCAACTGATGCACCACAACCAAGCCATTATTCCAGAACCCGTGCTGAATGCGTTGAAATTACGTGAAGGCGATGCCATCGTCTTTGAAATTGATCAGGCCGGAGTCCATCTGCGCAAAGCACCGCCCATCAACCAAGCCTTTACCCAAGCACTACAAGGCACCTTGAGCGAATGGGATTCCGTAGCAGATGACGAAGCTTATGCCGATCTTTGAAAAGTTTTCCGTAGTGGTCGTGCCTTTTCCGTTCACAGATCAAAACGCAAGCAAAAGGCGGCCTGCATTAGTGCTATCGAGCAACGCATTTAATACTTCAGTTCAACATTCGGTATTGGCAATGGTAACCAGCGCCAAAAACTCCAATTGGTTGCTGGATGTACCAATCTCAGATTTAAGCAGTGCTGGGCTTTCTTCAGCATCTATTGTCCGCATGAAGTTATTTACTTTGGATAATCGCTTGATTATCAGGCAGGCCGGAATTTTGGCAGATGCTGATCGGCAAGCCGTTAGCGAGGCGTTCAATCAATTGTTTGACAGTAATCCGTAGTGGCTTGAATGCCGGATTCGTCCGATAGAGCGTTACCCGATCTACGTTACTTGCTAACTCAACCGTAAATTTTTAATTTAACTTTTTTCACAGCCTATTCATGACCACGCTTACCCCCTTTGCCCTGCAACACACGCCTGCGCTGATTGAATCGGTATTTCCGGCTCAGAAAGTTTCGTTTGAATCGCAACGCGAACGCAAGGCCGGTGCCGGGCAAACCTTAACGGCGCTGGGTTCCTACTGGAAAGGCCGCAAACCTTTGATACTGGTGCGGGCGATTGTGCTGGGCAGTTTATTGCCGCCGACCGGTGATGCCGAAAAGGATCTGGAAATTTACGAACAACTGCTGGCCTTTGATAAAGGCGGTTTGGCGCGGCGGGCCTTGGCCAATAACGCCTTTAAACCCAAAGAGATTGCGCAAACCCTGACACTGACGAATCCCTGGCACTATTTTGCTTACACACTTAAAGACAGCGGCCTGATAGCGGAAGAGGTCGAAAGCTGGCAAATGCCGTTCGATAGCGATGAGCGCGGTATAATGCTACGTTGGCAACGCGACCTGAGTGAGACCGACAAGCTGGATTTGTATACGCAAATGCTACACACCTTGCCCAATTACGAAGCCCGCGCCGCGTTATGCAAACGCCCGGAAGAACTGAATCAAACGGAATTATTCGCGCCAGTCTGGGCTGCGGTCAATAGCCATTACTGGCATTTGGGCATTAACGCCCATTCGCATCAAGAATTGGTTGAACAACTGGGCATACTGCGTTTCGGGCATCGGCCCAAAGTCGGCGATACCTTTTGCGGCGGCGGTTCGATACCGTTTGAAGCGGCGCGGCTGGGTTGCGATGTCTATGCCTCGGATTTAAATCCTATTGCCTGTATGCTGACCTGGGGGGCGTTGAATATCATCGGTGCGTCACCTGAAAAACGTGCCGAAATTGAAGAAGCACAACGTGAAGTAGCGGCAGCAGTCGATGCGGAAATTACCCAATTGGGCATAGAGCATGACAGCCAAGGTAACCGTGCCAAGGCGTATTTGTATTGTCTGGAAAGCCGTTGCCCGGAAACCGGCTGGTTGGTGCCGTGGTCGCTAAAATTATTCCAAACCCCGAACAGAAACGCTTTGACATAGCCATCGTCGGCGGCGTATCGGCGGAAGAAATGCAACAAGCAGCGCTAGGTACAGTGCAGAATGGCTGCATGGCTTATACGCTGGACAACGAAACGGTAGCGCATGAAACAGGTGTCTTGATGAAGAGTGCGGAGTACAAACCTAGGTTTGTACTCCAAAAAACCTACTCCACGCCAATAAAAACCCTGCGCGGCGATTACAAGGATGCGAATGGCAACACCGCCAACCGCCTGCGCCGCTGGGAAAAACATGAGTTCAAGCCGCGCCCGGACGATATTTTTCAGGAGCGGCTGTATTGCATTCAATGGATCACCGCCGAAAGCCTGGACAAAAAGCAGAAAATGACGTTTTTTGCTGCGGTTACCGAAGAGGATTTGGCGCGGGAACGCCAGATTGAACAGATCGTTGCTGAAAATATCGCGCAATGGCAGCAACAAGGATTTGTGCCGGATATGGCGATTGAACCCGGTTATAACACTGACCAGCCGATTCGTGAACGCGGCTGGACGTATTGGCATCACTTGTTTAGTCCAAGAAATTTAGTTATAGCATCAATGGTCAGGAAACAAATTGTTGATTTTACGTCTTTAAATTTATTGGATTTAATCAATTTCAACGCTAAGTTATGTAGATGGACTTCTTCCCCAAAGCGTATAGCTAAGGATGGAACTGGAAAACAAGTTGGAGGTGCAAGCGATAATGCCACTGATGTTTTCTCCAACCAAGCATTAAATACTTTTTATAACTATGCTTTTCGTGGGTTTGATGGACTGTCTGAATGTCTTATCCCTTACTACCATAAACGCGGATACACGTTTTCTGGTTCCCACGCGCCGCGTGGGAACGAGTGCGGACGCGCTGCGTCCCGTGACGCTGGCGCGTCACAGACTGCATTCCCACGCGGCGCGTGGGAACGAGATCTACGAGAAAAAGTCCGGTGCCAGGAGTGCAATAAACTACAGGAAACATGCGATTTGTGGCTCACCGACCCCCCCTACGCCGACGCAATCCACTACCACGAAATCACTGAATTTTTCATCGCCTGGCTGCGCAAAAATCCGCCTGCTCCGTTTGACGAATGGATTTGGGATTCGCGTCGCGCATTAGCCATCAAAGGCAGCGGCGATGATTTCCGGCGCGGCATGATCGAGGCTTACACCGCGATGACTCAACACATGCCCGACAACGGCATGCAATGCGTGATGTTTACCCATCAGGACACCGGCGTGTGGTCGGATATGGTCGGCATTTTCTGGGCCGCCGGTTTGCAGGTCGTCGGCGCGTGGTATATCGCCACCGAAACCACTTCGGAACTGAAAAAAGGCGGTTATGTGCAAGGCACAGTAATCCTCATGCTGCGCAAACGCCCAGCTGGCGAAAACCGTAACTTTAAAAATCGTATCCTGCCTGCCGTGCGGAAGGAAGTCGAAGCGCAAATCACCCAAATGCTGCATTTAAACGCCGACGTAAAAAACAAACTCGGCGAGCCGGTGTTTAACGACTCCGATTTACAAATGGCCGGTTACGCCGCCGCGCTCAAAGTCTTAACCGCTTATACCCACATCGGCGATGAAGACGCCACCACCTTTGCCTTGCGCCCAAGGCAAAAAGGCCAAGTCACTGTAGTGGATGAAATCGTGCAACAAGCCTCGGAAGCCGCCAACAGTTTGCTGATTCCCGAAGGTTTACAGCCCGAAACCTGGAACGCAGTGAAAGGCATCCAACGCTTTTATCTGCGAATGCTGGATATTGAAACCACAGGCGCGTCGAAACTGGATAATTACCAAAACTTCGCCAAAGCCTTTCATGTCGAGGATTACACCAAAGTGATGGCCAGTATGGCGCCCAACAAAGCGCGGATGAAAAGCATCGAAGAATTTACCTCTCGTGATTTAACCGACAGCACCGAAATCGGCCCCACCTACTTAGGCAAGCTCATCATCGCCTTGCAACAACTGCTGCAAGATAAAGAGCCGCAAACGGTAATGGATTACTTGCATTCCGACGTAACCCATTTTCTGGAAGCCCGCCCGTTGTTAATCAACATGGTCGATTTCATTGCCACTAAAACTAAAACGAGTAAAGTACGCGATACAGCGGAAATTCTTGCCGCACGGATGCGTAATCAGCGTTTGGCATAGGGATATTTATGGTTTCCAAACACAGCATTTCTGTCAGAAAGTTAATATATGAATGATAAAAATCGTAAGCTATAATTTTTTAGGTCGAGTTGAAATGAACGTAACTCGACATTTTTTACTCGATATTTATAAAATTTAGGATTGTAAAAATGATTGTTGTTAGAGGTGGTACTGATAAGCCAGTTAGTAGCCAAAGATTAGCCGATTACTTTGATACAAGAAGCGATATTGAAGGTTACTTATATCTTGGTTATCCCATTATCGGCACTATTGACGGCGGTTATCAGATTGATGCTTTGTTGCTTTCGGAAACACATGGCGCAATTATTTTTCATCTTATTGAAGGCGCTTTTGATCCGGCAATTGCAGTTGCTAATATTCAGGATGAAAGTTATACGAAACTGGAATCAAAATTAAAACAACATAAGGATTTAACAAATAAACGCAATTTAACGGTCGAACTTAATTCTGTTTCTTTTGCCCCAGCATGGCTAAATCGTTCGGCAGTCGATTCTGATTACCCCATTTTGGTTACCACAGATGATTTAAATACCTATTTGGATTCTTTAAATTGGCAAGATAACAATACTTATCCAAAACTGGTTTCGGTCATCCAGTCCATTACAACAATCAGAAATAGAAATAAACGCGGCTATGTTAAAAAGCCTGATTCAAAAGGTGCAAAATTAAAAAAACTAGAGGAATCTATTGCCAATTTAGATCGCCAACAAAGTACAGCTGTCATTGAAACAGTTGAAGGTGTTCAACGTATTCGAGGGCTAGCAGGTTCAGGAAAAACTATTGTTTTAGCGCTTAAAGTTGCTTATTTACATTCAAAAAATCCAGATTGGCAAATAGCTGTCACTTTCAACAGCCGTTCACTAAAAAATCAATTTAAACATTTCATTACCCTATTTACCCTAGAACATAAGAACGAAGAGCCTGATTGGGGCAAAATTGACATTATTCATGCCTGGGGCAGTCCTTCAATGCGCGGCATCTATTATGAAATATGCCTGAAGCATAATATTGAATACTTCGATTTCAAAACTGCTGAATCAATGGCAAAAAGTTACGGTAAGGGATTTGAAGTTGCTTGTGAAAAGGCTTACAGCGAAATTAACACATTTCAACAATATTATGATCTAGTTTTAATTGATGAGGCTCAAGACTTTTCCCCCTATTTTTTACGCTTATGCTACGGAATATTAAAACAGCCAAAACGTTTAGTGTACGCTTATGATGAATTGCAAAATATAAGCAATAATCAAATGCCATCACCTGAAGATTTATTTGGCTTAGATAGTAATGGCAAGCCATGTGTCTCTTTACAAAACAAGCCAGGTAAGCCTAAGCAAGATATTGTCTTAGATGTTTGTTATCGGAATTCCCGGCCCATATTAGCCACAGCCCACGCTTTAGGATTTGGTATTTACAGACATAAAGGACTTATACAGATGTTTGATCAACATCAACTCTGGCAAGATGTAGGCTATAAAGTTAAAGACGGAAAATTAGCAGATGGCGAACCAGTTACTTTAAGCAGAGATGAAAAATCTAGCCCAGAATTTTTAGAAAACCATTCGACTATTGATGATCTGATTATATTTAAATCATTTATAAGCAATGCAGAACAAATTGCTTATTTAATCACTGAAATTGAAAAAAATATTAGCGAAGATGAATTAAAGCTAGATGACATCATGGTCATTCATCCTGAGCCTTACACTGCAAAAAGGGCTGTAGGCATTATAAGGGAAGAGTTGTTTAAAAAAGGTATCAACTCTAATCTGGCTGGCGTAACGACAACACCCGATGAGTTTTTTAAAGATAATGCCGTTGTATTTACGCAGATATACCGCGCCAAAGGAAATGAAGCTTCTATGGTTTATATCATTAATGCTCAGGAATGCTTCGATGCGTTTAATGTAACTCAAAAGAGAAACATGTTATTTACCGCATTAACTCGAAGTAAGGCATGGGTACGTGTATTGGGGTATGGACTGCAAATGCAGGCTATGAAACAAGAATTTGAAGGAGTAA
>JAUYEP010000302.1 GCA_030689765.1 Methylovulum sp. | reverse complement strand
CTGCTGTTTCAAGCCAGATTTCGTGATAGAACAACCTAAAAATATAGCAATTATCTGCAAGGAATGTCATATAACACATTGTTTTAAAATCAATTAAAGTTGTGTAGATACTTATGCTTCAAAGGGGGGTATTTGTTGCGAGTTACCTTAGGTGGATGTCATGACTGCCAGTCCTCAAAGGACTGGCAGTCATCATGTTGCCGTGTGTGTCGTACCCGTTCCTTAGTCTTTGCGGATTCGCCACTAGGCAATCCCCAGATGGGGCGGCATCTTTATTCACAATATCGTAGACGTTGCAATGCAACGTCTACTACAACAGCCAAAGCTATAAAGCTATGTATGCAGAACTGTTCAAAAAATTTGAAAACGCTGAAAACTTAGGCGGCAAGGCATGGCAACATGCGCTTAATGTTGACTTGATTGAACAGGCTGCGATTAAAGATTGTTCAATCCACTGCTTCCATTATCAACAAATGCTGGAAATGCTGTTTAAGTTTTTGCTGGAGACGAAAAGCAAATACGGCGCTTACGCCCATACCCATAAATTAACTAAATTGCTTGAACAGCTCATCGAATCCACCCCGTTTAACACTGACAAATCCAACTACAGCATGGCGTTGCAAGTGATTACCGTGTGTGCCGAAGAATACCGCTATAATTTTTTAATCGATTGTGAAGGCTATAAAGAGAGTGTAAATCTAGCCAATCAGCTATTAAAAGAATTGCTTGATTTTGAAGCTACTAATTTTTCAAACGCTATCTAGCTAATCAAAACGCCTTACCCCGCCGACATTTAATCGCCCAAGCAACATCAGCCGCCTGACGATTTTCTTTAACATCATGCACACGAAATAGCCTAACGCCAGCCATTACCCCCAAGGCGGTGGTTACGGCGGTTGCCGTCACCAATCCAGACGGTTCGTCAACGGCACAAAGACTGCCCATAAAGCGTTTGCGGCTAGTGCCTAGCAAAACAGGAAAACCTAACGCGACCAAGCTATCAAGATGTGCCAGTAAATCCAGATTATCCTGTTTGCGTTTGCCAAAACCAATACCAGGATCTATCGCTATGTTTTCTTTCTTAATGCCAACCCCCAAGGCTGCATTAATTCGTGCGTACAAAGCCCCAATGACCTCTTGCACCACATCGTCATAATAAGGGTTATCCTGCATGGTTTTCGGCGTACCCTTACTGTGCATTAAAATTATCGGCACACCTGTTTCAGCTGCCAATATCAATATCGCGGCATCATCCTGTCCGGCTGAGACATCATTGATAATATCCGCTCCAGCCGCTAAAGCCGCTTTAGCCACTTCACCTGATGTGGTGTCGATGCTGATCCATATATCCGATTGCTGCCTGAGTGCCGCGATCACCGGAATGGCCCGCTGTATTTGCTGTTGCCCAGACACGGGATCAGAACCTGGTCGTGTTGATTCACCGCCTATATCGATAATATCCGCACCTTCGGACTGCATACGTCCGGCTTGCTGCAAAGCTGCCGATATACCCGTGTATTGACCGCCATCGGAAAAGCTATCGGGCGTGACGTTTAATATGCCCATGATGAGCGGTTTATCGTGACGGTTGAACATGTTAAAAGCTCCTGTTTGCGTTGATTATGACAGATTCGAGTATAATGCCGCTTCGATTTTAAACTGAATGGCGTCATGGACAAACCTCGATTAGCTTGGGCGATTACCGGCTCCGGTCACTATATTAAAGAGTGCCTGGACTTTTTGCTGACCCTGGATGCGGTGGATTTGTATATCAGCCAGGCGGGCGAAGAAGTGTTGAAAATGTACGGTTTCGACCTCAAAGCCATCCGCGAAAAAATGCCGGTATACCGCGACAAAGCGGCTTCTGCGCCGCCGGTCGGACATTTTTATAAAGGCCATTACCACACCTTCGTGATGGCGCCTACGACATCAAACACCGTCGCCAAATGTGTGCTGGGTATCGCCGACACACTGGTGACCAACCTGTATTCACAGGCCGGAAAATGCCGTGTGCCCAGCATCGTTTACCCTTGCGACATTGCACCGGCAATGGAAACCACCGCGCCTGGCGGCAAGGTCATGGTTTATCCGCGCAAAATCGATCTGGAAGGTACGCATAAATTACGCGGCTTTGAATATACCACCGTCGTCGAGAGCGTCGATGAACTTATCCATCAGGTCAATACACGGCTGGC
Source organism: Methylovulum sp. (assembly GCA_030689765.1). Taxonomy (GTDB): domain Bacteria; phylum Pseudomonadota; class Gammaproteobacteria; order Methylococcales; family Methylomonadaceae; genus Methylovulum. The sequence goes on along the minus strand of JAUYEP010000302.1, from coordinate 1,660 downwards.
AATACATCAATGAGCGAACATATCCTTTTTCTTACCGGCAAACTGGCAGAAAAACAACTGCATGGCATCCTTGAAAAAATGCAGCCGGAATTCACTTATACCGTGCATCAACTGGGGCTTAAAGTCGCCGCATTAATGACCACCGACATGATAGCGCGGCGTTTGCATGACACCTTTGGCGCAGACCGGATGATTCTGCCGGGACGTTGCCGGGGCGATGTGGACGCGCTGTCCAACACGTTTAATATGCCAATAGCAAGAGGCCCTGAAGAACTCAAGGACTTGCCGCAATATTTCGGCCATCAGGCGCAGGTTTATGATTTGGGCAGCTATCGCGTGAAAATTTTTGCCGAAATTACCGATGCGCCCAATATCAGCATTGATGAGGTGCTTAAACGCGCCGATTACTACCGCAACAACGGCGCTGATGTGATCGACATCGGCTGTCTGCCCAGCACACCGTTTCCGCAGTTGGAAGACATTATCCAGGCTCTGAAACAACAAGGCTTTACCGTCAGCATTGATTCTCTGGATGACCAGGATTTGCTCAGGGGCGGCAAGGCGGGCGCCGATTATCTGCTCAGTCTGCATGAAAGCAGCCTGTGGATTGCCGATGAAGTCGCTGCCACGCCGATATTAATCCCCGAAAAGCACGAAGACTTAGCCTCGCTGGAGCGGGCTATCAACGCGATGCAGAAAAAAAACAGCGCGTTTATCGTCGATCCGATTCTGGACCCCTTGCATTTCGGCTTTACGCAATCCATCGTGCGCTATCATGACATCAGAAAAAACCACCCCGATATTGAAATGATGATGGGCGTCGGCAATATCACCGAACTGACCCATGCCGATACCGCAGGCATGAATGCGCTGTTGCTGGGCATTTGTTCAGAGCTTAATATCAACCATATTTTGGCGACCCAAGTCAGCCGCCATGCTTGCCGGTCGATCCGCGAGGCGGATTTGTCCCGGCGCATCATGCTGGCGGCAAAACAACACAATACCTTGCCCAAACATATTCATCCAGGCTTAATGGCCTTGCATGAAACCTCGCCGTTTCCTTATAGCCTTGCAGAAATCACCGAATTGGCGGGGCAAATCAAAGACCCGAGTTTCCGCATCCAAACCAGCCCCGAAGGCTTACATATTTTTAACCGTGACGGCTTGCACAGTGCCACCGACCCATTTGATTTATATCCTAAACTGCATGTCGGACAGGATGGCGGCCATGCCTTTTATCTGGGCGTGGAATTGGCGCGTGCCGAAATCGCCTGGCAACTGGGCAAGCGCTTTACCCAAGACCAAGCATTAAGCTGGGGTTGCGCCACCGACCAAGCCCAAGCCACCGTTGATCTGCATACCTTTAAACCCGCCGGAAGCACTTTACAAAAAAAATGATTCAAGAAACTATAGTCACGACCCATAACGAAGACGGCATAACGCATATCGCGCCTATGGGCATCCATGCCATATAGTTCCCACGCTCCGGCGTGGGAACTCATTCGGCAACGCTCCAGCGTTGCGTGACGCCGGAGCGTCACAGGCGGCATTCCCACGCTGGAGCGTGGGAACGATGTCGTGGGTGGTTATTTTTTGCGAGTTACCATATAGTTCCCACGCTCCGGCGTGGGAACTCATTCGGCAACGCTCCAGCGTTGCG
>JAUYEP010000300.1 GCA_030689765.1 Methylovulum sp. | reverse complement strand
TCCTTGCAGATAATTGCTATATTTTTAGGTTTTTCTATCACAAAATCTGGCTTGAAACAGCAGTTATCTGTATGAAATAACGTGATTATTTATTTAACACTATGATTTTTAATAAATAAACTTGTGTAGATACTTATGCCCTGAAGGGGGAGGTTTCAGACCAGCAAGGTATTTCGATGAAGTAATAGAATAGAAATAATTGTAAGCAGAACATGCCCAAATACTGTCTAACCGAATCTTTTCCTTGTTTATTAAAGGGAGAATTCCAGCAAAATTTAGATTATCCTTGTGCTTTTAAGCAAGTGGGAGGCAAATAATGTCCGAACAACAAATTAGCATCCTGATTGGTCATTTAACAGAAGTGGGCGGTGGCGGCATGGAGGCCAGAATAACCGACGGCTATTCAAACGATAGCCCAGTGATTAAAGTCAATGACGAAGACTTGCTCGTTGGTCAAATCGGTTCGTATGTGGCCATCCGACAAACGGGTATTAGTGTATTAGCCATCGTTTTCAAGATGTGGGGGAAAGACCGTTTCGATAATGCCGGCAACCGCATGACAGACCGCCTGGTTTCGTTGGTTCCCGTTGGTGAAATACTGGATAACGGCACATTTATTCGGGGTGTGCGCCGTTATCCAACATCCGGGGCAGGTGTCTATGTCGTGGGCATGAATGAAATCAATGCCATTTTCTCAAAATTCAGGGATTACCGTTTTTTTATAGGCCAACTTTCTTCGCACCAAAATTATCATTTAGGCCTTGATCCGCGTGCGCTATTCGGCCGCCATTTTGCAATTATCGGACAATCCGGTTCAGGAAAATCCTGGACAGTGACTAGCCTGATTCAAAGTACCGTTAAAGCCATGCCTAAAAGCCATATTATTGTACTGGATTTGCATGGTGAATATTGCTGGAAAGACCAGCACGGTAAAGTTCAATCCGCATTCGCTGAAAATCAGGTCAATTATGTCGATGCGATAGAAATGGAAATGCCGTACTGGATTATGAGCTTTGTCGAATTGGTCGATTTATTCATAGACAGGGAGGACAGTAGCGCGTCATTGCAGATTTCTTTTATGCGCGAAGTCATACAGCAACTTAAACGCAAAGAAGCAAAACAGATAGGCTTAAGCTCGGTAACGGTTGACACACCGGTCTACTTTCCGCTAGTCGAGATGTATCTACAGTTTAAGAACGCTAATGAAGAACGGAAAGATTTCGGAAAAGTCCAGGGCGTCCTGTTCAGTCAATTTGATGAATTTCTGATCAGAATACAAAGCCGCCTCAATGATGTCCGTTATAATTTTTTAATGAAGCCTAAAGTACATAATAACTCTGACAGCATGACCGATTTGCTGCGGCAGTTTGTAGGGCTCGGTGAAAAAAAGGCTAATATTACCGTGATCGATTTGAGTTCTGTCCCCACCGATATCAGACCCGCCATCTGCTCGCAGGTAGGCCGGTTAGCCTACGAATTTAATTACTGGAACCCAGAACGACGGGAGTTTCCGATTACGCTGATTTGTGAAGAAGCCCATGCCTATATCCCAAGGGAAAAAGGCGGGCAATTTGACGGGGCCAAAAAAATGATGGAGCGCATTGCCAAAGAAGGCCGCAAATACGGCGTCTCTATCGGTGTCGTCAGCCAGCGACCTACTGAATTATCTGAAACCATGCTCGCACAATGCAGTTCATTTATCTGCCTGCGTACGTCCAATCCTGATGACCAGGCTTACATCAAAAAACTGGTGCCAGAAGCTGAGGGGGACTTAACGGATACCTTAAGTTCACTGGGTAGAGGTGAAGCGCTGGTGTTAGGTGAAGCAACCCCGATCCCTACGCGGGTGCAGATTTACCGCCCCAACCCCGAACCCAAAAGTAATGATGTGGATTATTTTACTGGCTGGCGCGAAGGGCCGGAAGATTTGGACGTGCAGAAAATAATACAGCTATGGCGCACCCAGACGAGGAAGTGATGGGCTGGTGCATCCGCTGCTTGGGTAAACAACTTAAAAAGCAGCGTTTGCTAGGTAGGGCTTACAGGCCCGTTGTATAATTCGGGGCACTTTTCATCGATTATGGATTAACTTGAAGTATGGCTTCTGAAAAAACCTCTATTCGCCGTCGCGGCATTTATTTATTACCTAACCTATTTACCACAGGCGCCTTGTTTGCCGGATTTTATGCCATTACTTCAGCAATGAATGGCCGCTACGAAACCGCCGTGGTCGCCATTTTTGTCGCCATGATCCTGGATGGCCTGGATGGGCGGGTGGCGCGGTTGACCAACACCCAAAGCGAATTTGGCGCGCAATATGACAGTTTGTCAGATATGGTGTCATTTGGCGCCGCACCGGCATTGGTGATGTATTTGTGGGCGTTTTCCAGCTTAGGCCGACTGGGTTTGTTTGCCGCGTTTGTGCATACAGCAGGGGGCGCATTACGGCTAGCCCGGTTTAACACCCAGCTGGAAACGGCCGATAAACGTTATTTTCAGGGCCTGCCCAGTCCTGCGGCAGCGGCTATCCTTGCCGGATTTATCTGGATTTGCCTGGAGCATGGCTATGACATAGATGTCATAAAATATATTGCCATTTTATTAACCCTTAGCACTGGCTTATTAATGGTCAGTAATTTCCGTTATTCCAGCTTTAAAAAAATTGACTTAAAAGGGCGTGTGCCCTTTTTTGTCGCTATTTCAATGATGCTGGGCGTGGCTTTTATCATGGCACAACCGCAAACCATGTTGTTTTTATTGTTTTTGGCTTATGCAATCTCAGGCCCAGTAATTACCTTGGTCCAGCGTCGGCGCATGCGGCAGGAACGTAAAGCCTAAAAGGACTTGAGGGCTTTTTACCGTTCGGGTATAGTCTTTCCATGATTATTCAACACACTCTGTATTTTTACCAAGTTCTCGCCGGTGCAATAGCCGCCAGCGTTTGCTTGTGTGCAGTATTGACCACTTCCCTAAGACTGCTGCCCTGATGGGCAGCTATCATTCTTAACACCTTTTCAATCTACCCTTCGCCCTCATATATCAACACTAAGCGTTGATATGTCTCCATGCCTGGAGTTTTTATGAAAAACCATTTAATAATATTTGATACCACCTTGCGCGACGGCGAACAAAGCCCTGGCGCGTCCATGACGCGTGATGAAAAAGTCAGGATTGCCAAAGCCCTGGAACGCCTAAAAGTCGATGTCATCGAAGCCGGGTTCCCTGCCGCCAGCCCCGGTGATTTTGAGGCCGTGCTAGCGGTCGCCCGCGTGATAAAAGACAGCACGGTCTGTGGACTATCGCGGGCGTTGGATAATGACATAGACCGCGCCGGTGCTGCACTTAAAGGGGCCAAGCGTTCCAGAATCCATACCTTTATCGCGACTTCGCCGATACACATGCAAAGAAAATTGCAGATGTCGCCAGAGCAAGTCATCGAACATGCCGTTAGAGCCGTCAAACGTGCGCGGCACTACACTGATGATGTCGAGTTTTCGCCTGAAGATGCCGGACGATCTGAAGAAGATTTCTTGTGCCGGATTCTGGAAGCCGTGATTGATGCCGGAGCCACTACGCTTAACATTCCCGACACCGTCGGCTACAGTATTCCGCAACAATTTGGCGCGACGATTGCCAATCTGATACAGCGCATACCCAATTCGGATAAAGCGATATTCTCCGTGCATTGCCATAATGATTTAGGCTTGGCAGTAGCCAATTCGCTGGCTGCGGTCATGAACGGCGCACGTCAGGTTGAATGCACGATTAATGGCCTCGGCGAACGCGCCGGTAATGCATCGCTGGAAGAAGTGGTGATGGCGGTGCGTACCCGTCATGATGTTTTCAGCTGTCAAACCCGCATCGACACCCGCGAAATTTTAACCTGTTCAAAACTGGTTTCGTCGATAACCGGCTTTCCAGTGCAACCGAATAAAGCGATAGTCGGTGCCAATGCGTTTGCGCACGAGGCCGGCATACATCAGGATGGTGTCTTAAAAAGCCGCGAGACTTACGAAATCATGCGGGCTGAAGATGTCGGCTGGTCAGCTAACCGGATGGTATTGGGCAAGCATTCGGGCAGAAATGCCTTTAAAAGCCGCATCGCCGAGCTGGGTTTTGAGTTTGCTTCAGAAGAAGACATCAACGATGCGTTTATGCGCTTCAAACAATTGGCGGACAAAAAACACGAAATCTTTGATGAAGATTTGCAGGCGCTGATTTCAGAAGCCGGTTTTGATGCAGAAGATGAACACATCAAACTGATTGCGCTAAAAGTCTGCTCGGAAACTGGCGAAATACCTAACGCGCAAGTGACCTTACGGATAGACAACAAAGAATTTATCGGTTGTGCTGATGGTGGTGGCGTGGTTGACGCTTCTTTAAAAGCCATAGAAAAACTGGTGCAGTCGCAGGCGACCTTAGCGCTTTATTCGGTGAACAATATCACCAACGGCACCGATGCCCAGGGCGAAGTCGCGATCCGGCTTGAAAAAGCGGGGCGGATCGTCAATGGCCTGGGCGCCGATACCGATATTGTCATTGCCTCAGCCAAAGCCTATATCAATGCGCTCAATAAGCTGCAAACACCCGATCAGCGCAGGCATCCACAGAAGGGTAATGTTTGATAGGACGTTGATGCCCTGAGTGATGTCCCGTTAGGCCGTCACTCAGGGCAATAATTTTCATTACGCTCGCTCCCAAGCTCCAGAGGCTGTGAAAGTATTCAATATAAAGCTAATAACCACGAAGGACACGAAGAACACGAAGTTTTAATATATTGATAGTGTGATTATTTTCTTCGTGTCCTTCGTGGTGAATAATGTATATTCACTAATACTTTCACAGCCTCTGGAGCTTGGGAACGAGCCGACAAGCCGAACCTATCGGATTTCAGGAGTAGGCTTGAATAAGCCTACATTCGAGCCTTGCCCCCAACAAACCCCATCGCCTGCCTGCTCAACATACTTTTAGCGCCAGGAATATGATCCAGCAAAGACAGCCCAATATTTCTGGCGGCAGATATTGCCAGCCAGTCATTGGAAAAAATTTTTACCACACTGTCGGTAAAGCCAATGACCCGATCATGGTCGTGCTGTCTGGACTGTGCATAAGCGTTTAAAAATACCAGCCCGCCAATATCAACGCCGCTGTGTGCCGCTTGCGACAATCTATCGGCCAGTTCGACGACATCCCGTAAACCCAGGTTGAAGCCCTGTCCTGCGACCGGATGCAGCTGATGCACTGCATTGCCGATAATAACGGCGCGGCCTGCAATCATGCGCTCTGCGCGAATCAATGACAGGGGAAATGCGCGTCGGGGTTCGGTTAAGGTCAATTCGCCCAATCGGTAACCGATTGTTTGCTGCAATTGTGCAAGAAAATCGGCTGCACTGCCCAGCATCAACGCTTGCGCTTCTTCATTGGTGCGCGTCCAGACGACGGCGCAATAGTTTTTATCGACAGGCAGCATGGCCAACGGCCCGGAGGCGGTAAAGCGCTCGAATGCGGTATTGTTATGGGGGCGGGTGGATTTTACCGTGGTGACCAACGCCGTTTGTTGATATTCGGTGATACGTTGGGGAATGTCCAATAATTGCCGTACCGACGAGTTGCCGCCATCGGCGCCTACCAGTAATTTTGCAGATATATTTAACGGGCCATTGCCGCTTTTTAAACTGACATTGACTTCGCTGGCACTGGACATCAGGCCGACAACGCGTGCCGGGCAGTGCAGCGCCATTCCGGCTTGCCCAACCAAATCGGCGACATGCGTTTCAATGTCGCGTGCAGTGATGACATAGCCTAATGCGGTGACATTTTCTTTTTCTGCCGATAAGCGGACTTTACCAAAATGCCCACGGTCGGAAATATGGATATGCGTTATGGCGGTTGCTTTATGGCGGATACCTTGCCAAATACCTAATGAATCCAGCACTTCGACAGTGCCGGCCGCTAAGGCTAATGCCCGGTCACCCGCAGGTGATGAATGCCGTTGCCCGTGTGTGCTGGCTTCAACAACCGCTATGTTAAGTCCGCTTTTCTTTAACGCCAGCGCCAGGGAATTGCCCGCCAAACCGCCACCAACAATAATCAAATCATAATCAGGCCGCATCAGTTCACCTGCATCAGCGCTTCAATATCGGCGATGGTTTTCGGTACGCCGCCGGTTAAAATTTCATGTCCTTTAGCCGTGACTAAAACATCGTCTTCTATGCGCATGCCGATACCGCGCCATTTTTCATCAACCGTTTTACAGTCCGCCGGAATGTAGAGGCCTGGCTCTACCGTCAACAGCATGCCTGCTTCCAGTACGCGCCATTCCTGATTGATTTTATAATCGCCGACATCATGCACATCCATACCCAGCCAGTGACCCGTACGGTGCATATAAAACGGTTTATATTTTTCCTTCTTAATCAGATTCTTTACCCGGCCTTTAAGCAACCCTAAGCTCACTAAGCCTTTCGTGATCACTTCAACAGCGGCATCATGCGGGGCAATCCACGATGAACCTGGTTGAATCTGTTCGATAGCGGCGGTTTGCGCATCCAGCACCAATTGATACAGAATTTTTTGCGGCTCGCTGAAACGCCCTGATATAGGAAAAGTACGGGTAATATCTGCCGCATAATGGTCACATTCGGCACCGGCATCTATCAGCAGCAAATCACCGTTTTTTAATTTGCCGGTATTTTCAGTGTAGTGCAAGGTACAGGCATTTTTTCCGGCCGCGACAATGGAAGGATAGGCAACCGCCCGCAAACCGCACTGTATAAAATGATAGACCAGTTCCGCCTCTATCTGGTATTCATACATCCCCGCCTTGCAAGACTGCATGGCTTTGACATGTGCGGCAGCCGACACTTCGGCGGCGCGGCGCATCAGTTTAAGTTCAGCCGCGCTTTTGAACAGACGCATTTCATGCAGGATATGATCCAGAGAAATCAATTCTCCGGGTGCAATCAGACCACTTCTTGATTGATTGCGAATATGGTTAATCCATTCCAGTAGACTATGGTCTAGCTCAGGGTCGCGTCCTATGGGGTAAAAAACTTTTGTTTTAGCTTCCAGCATACTGGGCAGAATGTCATCCAGATCGGCTATTGGAAACGCATCGTCAGCATCATAATGCTGGGTTGCACCTTCTAATCCCGCATGTGCGCCTTCCCATAAGGCTTTTTTTTCGTCAAATTCACGGCAAAATAAAATATATTCGCCCTGCTCGCGCCCCGGAATAAACACCGCCAACGAGTCTGGCTCATTAAAGCCCGTTAAATAATAAAAATCGCTATCTTGGCGAAATGGATAATCCACATCGCGATTGCGCGTGTGCATCGACGCGCTGCCGATGAGCGCAATATTGCCGATGCCAATACGCTGCATTAATTGTTTGCGGCGTTTTTTAAATTCTGTTTGTTTCAAGTATCCCTCCTTAATGAATACGGTTACTATTTTTCTGGCTGCTAAATTCATCGCGTAGCAATAACACGGCTGATCTTAAATATTCAGTAATTTCAGTAAACGCATTTTCATCTTCGTTACCTTCGGCAGCAGTGTCGAGCCGAGTAAATTCGCTAATATCATTAAGTATTTCGCGGGTTTCTGCGCTTACGCGGGATGCAGGATGTGCAGAACCTATGCCGAATAAAAAGCCCTGACACCAACTTTTTAACGCCACGACTTGCTCGCTTAATAGTAAATCGTCATCCGGTAAAAAAAGATCAAATTCAAACCCGTCACTCAGCAGTAACCGCCGCGTTTCATCAAACAGCCTGACCAATACCTGTTGCTGCGCTTCATCAGCCACTGCGCTGCCTTCATGCAGCAGTTCAGACAACCATTGATTGCTGGTCGTCCGGCTATCAACGCAAAGCATACCGGCCGCCATGCCATGCGCTTCGGCAGCACAGAGATCCGTGTCAGTTTGTCCAAGTATCGTATCCACTATCGGGTAAGCCATAAATCCTGCATAATTGTCCACTATCGCTAAAATAAAAATAGCGCGTATGCTACCATTGATCGCTGATAAAATGAGTTGATAATCTTTGTTATCAGCACCTTTAAACTCACGCTTTATTCAAAGCATCCGCTGTGTGCAATATCGTCCTTTACCGTCATGACACAAACATTCACCAATCCACCTTTCGAATTGAAAGCACTTGAAGAGAAGCTGGATCAGCTTATCGGACAATATTATGCCGTGAAAAATGAAAATCACGCGCTAAAAACAAAGCAGGAAGCATTAGTCCAGGAAAAAACTCAACTGCTGGAAAAAACGGCTTTAGCCAGAACCCGAGTTGAGGCCATGATTACCCGTCTAAAAGCAATGGAGCAGACACATGAATAATAAACCCCAGTCCGTATCGTTGATGATTATGGGCAAAGACTATCGGATTGTTTGCGACGAGGAAGAGCAAGATGACCTTATCCAGTCTGCGGTGCAACTGGATGTGCAAATGCGCAAAATGCGTGATTCCGGGAAAGTGAATGGCGCAGACCGAATTGCAGTGATGACCGCCCTTAATCTGGCGCATGAACTACAGATAGTGAAAAATCAAAATGCGGCGCTGAAACTCAGCCTGAGTGAATGTCTGGCGAATATCAATCATAAAATAGAAAACGTTTTAGAAAATCCCTAAACACACGCTAAGGGATGAGTGCGGCACATTTTTGCAACATAATGACTGCCAGTCCTCAAAGGACTGGCAGTCATGGCATCCACCGAGGGCACAAATCACAAGACGACGTTGTTTTGCACCCCTTCCTAAAGTATCACGCAGCGCATCTCCCTAGAGTGTCCGACAGAGTTGTTGCTAGTGAACCCGCCCTTAACTCATGCTAAACTATTGCGCTGTATCTCCTACAGTGTCCGACAGTGTGCTGGGTGTTTCCTGAACCTGTATTACCCCCGGGGGCTGATGTCTGCCTTGGTGAGCATGCCCGTTTTATACGGGAAGCCTGATTGGCAAGCCGTGCCCCCACTTGAACCGCCGGTTCAAGGACGAAAGCGTGCATCGGCACAGGCGGGAGATGCAGCTTTCTTTACCCATCAAAAACTTAAAAACGTCCTCGCAGCTTGGTTTAAACCAGGGTAACCCGCAATAATACCCCCCTATCAAAACCACCACAGATTCACAAATGAACCCGTAAACCGCCATCGGTATACCCCGAAATGGCGGATTGCCTATCGGCGAATCCGCTTTACAGCTTTGATGCAGTCGTTCCTGGCTTTATGTCTTTCGTTGATGCGTCTGACGTGTTAAAAACTGATAATGCCCTGTACCCAGATTTTTTGCGTGTCGGTGCTTTTAAAAAGTGGGTCGCTATTGTCTCCGGCATTGTAATAAGCATATTTGGCGAGCACCGAGTAATGCTTACCGAATTTTTTAACCGCCTGAAAATTCCATTCATCACCGTAATCAAAGCGTCCGCTATCATCCGAATAGTCATGATACATCCCAGTAAATACGAGGTCACCGTTTTGAAACGGCACCATCACCGTTCCAAATAGATCACGCATACCGTTGTCCGGCGTTACCACGAACAAATCCGCCCAGCCTTGGAAAGCATGATTAGTGCCTAATGGAAAGTCAAAAGTCCGATTTTTGCCAGAACCGTCGAGCTGTTCCATCGCCCCCTGAAACATGAGCTTATAAGTGCTGAAGCCCCCCATCAAGTTATAACGGTCGGCATCATAAGCAAACGCTCCGTGCCCGTAATCGCTTTGATGGCTGTATTCTGCAGTGTAAACCAAGCCAAAGTTGTCGCTGATTTTTATAGCATCGAGCGGTTTTGCACAACACGTTGCATGCAAACCGTAACTTTGGCTAGATTTTTCATAATTTTCGCTTTCCGTGTAATCCAGCCAATAGCCGTAACCCACCAAGTTGCCGTAATCCCCCAGTTTGTAGTTAAGGTTAAGCAACGGAGCTTCCATATTTTCCGTCAAGCCGTTGAACATTTGGGCATTTCCCAGATAGCCAACGTTTGCAACCAGACCAGGTAGCAGTTGGTTTTTGTTGGTGATCAGCACGGCATCGTAGGTGATTTCCATTTGCCGCCAGACGACATTACCTATAAAACGGCTATCATCCAGCGTGATGCGCTGCCTGCCCACTTTGAAAATATTATTGGCAAGACCGCTGTAAGTGAGCCAGAACTGGTTAAGTTCGCTTCGATCTGGGTCTGCAACTCTTGAATACTGTGAATTACCGCCAACCAACGTATTGTTATATTCATCCTGCATTGCCAGATTGCCCTCATATTCGGCATAAGCCTGAAGGCCATGAAACTCAGGCGTGAGGTAGCCTAAACGCAAGCTGGCTGTGTTGGCATTCGCTGTTTCTGGTTGGTTTGGGACACCAAATCTATTATCCTCATTGACGTTTTCATAGCGGTATTTCAGGTCAAATTTAATTGCACCGCTTTTACCCTTATCATGAAAGCTAAGCGCGTCTTCGATATCCTGAGTCAGTCCGGCGGAGACTGAACTACCCGCGATTATCATCGGCAACACCGCGCTGGCTGTTAATAAGCGTGATGTCATTTTGTTACGTTGTTGCTTTGGCATAAGAGCCTCACGATTTAATGAAAAAAAGGGTCTGGGCTATCCACTTCAGGCGGGACAGTTTAAGCGGAAAGCCTAAAAAACGAACTATTAGACGGCTTAATCTTGTTGGGGGGGCAGCAGGGAGGATTCGGGAGCGCGGGCGTTTAGGCGTGAACAATCACAAACCCACTTGCTGATACAACTCAGGCTGCCCGGCGCCTTCAATAATCAATTCTGCAAGCGCACCTTTATCAATTGAGCGCGTCAGATTATGGTCGACCAACAAATATTTACCCGGCACTTGGGCGGTAAACTCAATCATCACCGCAGAACCTGCAGAAATGGTGGTCGTTTGGACATTTTTTAGCGGCGGATTGGTGATGGCGCCGTCTTGGTACAACTTATCAAAGACTGCACCAATGATGTGAAAATTTGATGCGATATGCGAGCCGACACCGACAAACAGGCGTATCTTTTCGCCCACTTTTGCCTTTAAAGCCCGTTCACCGCTGAGTGAGTTGACCCGGCCATTAAACAGAAAATACTCTGGATGTTCCGCCAAAAGTTTGTCTTTGCTAAGTGCTTGGAAACCTTTTTCGCCAAATTTACCACGGGTGTAAAATTCGCCTTGCATCACATAAAATTCGCGGTCAACTTTCGCCAAACCTTCTTCAGGTTCCACCAAAATCATGCCGTACATGCCGTTGGCAATATGCGAAGGCACATGCGGGCTGGCGCAATGGTAAACGTAGATGCCCGGATGCGTGGCTTTAAAACGGAAGCTTTTTTCTTCACCCTGGCCTACCTGCATCAATGGCGCACCACCGCCGGGACCGACGACGGCATGTAAATCAATGGAATGTGCTGAATGTCCGGCGGCGGCATGTTCTGCCGAAGTATGGGCATCGTGGCCTTGATGGGCAACGCCGGGTTTGCCGTGGCTTAAATGAATTTCTATCATGTCGTCTGCTCTGGCACGGATAAACGGCCCCGGCACTTTGCCGTTATAAGTCCAGTATTGATAAGTCACTTCAGGCATTATTTCAGCGACCAGTTCATCGGTGTAAAGATCGACCCTGACCAATTGCGCTTGTGTCCGGTTAAGCGGCGGCGGCAAATCGTCTGCATTGCGACCGATTTCAGCGGTATCTATTTTATGAGCGCCAGCTGATTCAACGGGCATGGCATGGTGCATTTCTGCATCGGAGTGGGCAGTCATCTCTTCGGTCGATATTGCGTTATGCTTTGCTTTCCCGGTTTGAAGGGCGTTGTATTTTTCTTGCATCGCCTTGTGCTTGGCTTCATCTGAGCAGCCAATGATTGCGCTGCCTAATGCTATCGAAAGTAACAGCAAACTATAGGGTCTGTTCATGGTTCTTTATGCTCGTTATGACAATCAGAGGAGTCCAAAAACATGTTTTTGGACTCCGACTTTTATTCAGCGTCTACGGACGACTTGATAAGGACGGGCAATATAGCCCAGCGGCACACTCCACACATGTACCAAACGGCTGAAGGGGAAAACCAGAAACAAAGTCATGCCCAAAAATAAATGTAATTTGAAAATAATCCCGATGTTGCTAATTTGATCCGCCGCGCCGCTACGGAAAGTAACGATGCGTTGCGCCCATTCCGACAGCAGCAACATGTTTGCACCGTCATAGTGATACAGCGATATGGGCAAGGTCAACAGACCCAGCACTAACTGCACACCGATAAGCAACAGGATAAAAATATCCATGCGGCTACTGGTTTTACGGATGCGGACATCTGTTAATCGGCGACGGATTAGGATGTGAATGCCTTTGAAGCAAATCCCGCCAAAGATACCACCAGCAATAACCGCCAATATTTGCTTGGCTGACGTGGACAAACCTAGACCGTGATAAAGTTCAGGCGGTGTCAGTAAGCCCACGAAATGCCCGACAAACAGCAGCAAGATGCCGATGTGAAACAAGTTGCTGCCCAAGCGCAATTCTTGTCCGCGCAGCAATTGGCTGGAACCGGTGCGCCAGGTGTATTGGTCACGGTCGTAACGGGCGATGCTACCGATGATAAACACGCTCATCGCGATATAGGGGTAATAACCGAACAATAATGTATTGAGATAACTCACGATGTAACTCCTTTAAAGGGAACGGTTTTGCGATTGTTTATACTGATCACGCGGCATGATAGTGATGGGGCTGATGGCCGCCGTCTGCGTTTGGCAACCATCCCCTGACCCCATGAAGCTGACGGCTTCCTCTTCCCATATTTCATCCATCTGCAATAGGGTTTCGTCTGGAGTTTCGGTGGCGGCTTGTTGACGGATTTCGGTAATGCTTTCAGGTTCTCCGGCAATGCCTTCCAGAGCGTCAAAAATGGCTTGAAACTGGCTGCCGCGTTCGGCTAAACGTGCGCCCAACAAACTCAGTACCGGCATAGCATCCTGTAATAATTGGATAGTTTCCGCCGGTCCCTGTTGTGATAGAAATTCCAGAAACAAGGGAATGTAATCGGGCAGTTCATGCGTGGACATTTCAAAGCCGTGAGATTCATACCTCTGCAATAGATTAACCATGGCTTGTCCCCGGTCGCGTGATTCACCGTGGACATGTTCGAAAATATGCAGCGATAAGAACCGTCCCCGGTCAAATAACGCCACATACCGTTCTTGTAAATCCAGCAAATCTGCACCGCGATACATGTTTATCAGTGTTAGCAGGGATTGTTTTTGTGCTTGCGGCAACCGCGCTTCCTGTTCAATGACGGCGGTCATTTCATCTAGCGCGGCGAGGGTTTCAGCTTCTGGATAGCTTAATAATAGTGATAGGACTTTTAGTATTAGCATGATGTTTCCTTGTAACTGATGTTACGCACCGACTACGAACTATCAATAACTTACAGTTATTTTTTGCTTCGTAAGTCATTGATTCTTCGTTTGCCTGCGTAACATCAGCTTGTAAGAAGTAGGATGCGCTGAACGAAGGGACGCGCATCACTTTTTTATAGTTCCCACGCTCCGGCGTCAATGCCCACAGTTACAGCGGTTTCAACATCGGTTAGTGAGGTAACGGAGTACAAACCTAGGTTTGTACTCCACCCGCTAAATCTACTGTTATTAATACTCTGAAAACGCGGTAAGCCGGAGTAAAACAGCTTTAGCTGTTTTTGTTAATAGCCAAACGTTGACGCGCCAACAGCTAAAGCTGTTGGACTCCAGTCTTGGTAGCTCAACTGTGGGCAGTGACGCTTCGGCGTAAAATGGG
>JAUYEP010000297.1 GCA_030689765.1 Methylovulum sp. | reverse complement strand
CTGTGCTTGATTTAAAAAATTACACCTGCGGATGAGCGCGATCGACGCCCGCATCCAGTTTATTCAGCGCATTCAAATAAGCTTTAGCAGAAGCCACTACGATGTCGGTATCTGCGCCTTGCCCGTTCACAACTCGCCCACCCTTTGATAGCCGCACGGTCACTTCACCCTGAGCATCTGTACCGCTGGTGATGTTGTTCACTGAATACAACAACAGCTCGGTGCCACTTTGCACAATCTGTTCGATGGCTTTAAATGTTGCATCCACCGGACCGCCACCTTGTGAGTCGGATTGCTGCTCCTTACCACCAACACTCAAAATCACGCGTGCTACAGGCAGCTTGCCTGTTTCAGAGTGCGCACCGATTGCCACCAAACGAAAATGATCGCTCACCTGTGCCACACCATCATCACTCACTAGGGCCTGAATATCTTCGTCAAATATTTCACTCTTGCGATCAGCCAAATCTTTGAAGCGCACAAACGCCGCATTCAAGGCATCCTCATTTTTCAGCACAATGCCCAACTCTTGTAAACGCGAACGGAAGGCATTGCGCCCAGATAACTTACCCAAGGTAAGTTTATTCGCGCCCCAGCCCACGTCTTCCGCACGCATGATCTCGTAGGTCTCACGATGCTTGAGCACACCATCCTGGTGAATGCCGGATTCATGCGCAAACGCATTCGCACCGACAATGGCTTTGTTCGGCTGCACCGGATAGCCCGTGATACTAGAAACCAGCTTTGAAGTCGCCACGATCTGGGTGGTGTCGATGCGCGTGTCACAGGTAAATACATCGCGGCGGGTTTTCACCGCCATCACAACTTCTTCTAACGATGCATTACCTGCACGTTCGCCCAAACCGTTGATGGTGCATTCCACTTGGCGCGCACCATTCATCACTGCAGCCAACGAGTTTGCTGACGCCATACCTAAATCGTTATGACAGTGCGTGGACCAAATCACCTTATTACTGTTCGGCACACGCTCAATCAACTGCTTCATGCGCTCGCCCCACAATAACGGAATGCTGTAACCAACGGTATCCGGCACGTTCAGAGTTTTTGCGCCCGCCTGAATCACCGCATCAAAAACGCGTACCAAAAAATCCATTTCCGAGCGCACTGCGTCTTCGGCAGAAAACTCCACATCGTCGGTATATTCCAGCGCTAATTTCACCGCAGCTACGGCGCGTTCCACCACCTCATCGGGCGACATGCGCAACTTCTTTTCCATGTGAATAGGCGAAGTCGCAATAAAAGTGTGAATGCGTCCGTGCTTGGCGGGCTTAATCGCTTCGCCCGCTACGCGCACATCTTTTTCGCTAGCGCGAGCTAGTGAACACACTGTCGAGCGCTCAATCACCTGTGCAATCGAGTGAATCGCATCCGCATCACCGGGGCTTGCTGCGGCGAAGCCTGCTTCAATGACGTCAACGCCCAGCTTTTCTAACTGGCGCGCAATACGCAATTTTTCTTCTTTGGTCATCGATGCGCCAGGGCTTTGCTCCCCGTCGCGTAAGGTGGTATCGAATATGATTAATTTGTCGGTCATGGCGTACTCCATTGCAATCGTTCAAGACACGACACCCTAAGTTTCGGATGTCGGCAGCATTTATATTTGAGAGAAATTATTTAGCGCGCGACCGCAGCAACAGCGCAGCCAGCAGGCTGAACGTAGAGTGCAAAAGCGATATGTGGCGGGAGAAATGCATGGGGCAGAATATAGCGGCTTTCTGATTGCCCCGCAACACCAAGCCCGCGCTGAAGCCTTTGATTACCAAAAATTTGAGGCTGATTCAGCTTGCCGCACAAAAAATAGTCGCCAAATTAAGGGCTGGCGTTGCTAATAGCTAAGGGCGAATATACGTATACCCTTCTTTTTGTTTTTTCATGATTTCAACTACGCCAGCAGGCACATAAGCAATAGTTGTCATCATGTCAGTCTTGCTTAGCTTTTGCACCTTCATCGTATTTTCACAAGCCACCACTTTGACGCCAGATGTTAGCGCTCAAACCAACACTGAAT
>JAUYEP010000290.1 GCA_030689765.1 Methylovulum sp. | reverse complement strand
GTACTCGCCATTCAGCGTGACCACGCCATTACCGGGCAACACTTTTTCCAGCAACACATCCACTGAAGTGCCACGGAAATTACCCGGATTGGCTAAAGTGCCCACACCTTGTTCTTGATAAATGTTTGAAACAGCGAGTGTCAGAATGTCGCCGCCCGTACCGTAATAAGTGCCAGAGGTGTAATAGCCCGGGTTTTTCTCAACCTCCCAGAAGTTATAGGCAACCCGTTGGGAAAAGAGGATATTGTCATCGTTATTGGCGCCGCCCCTTAAACCACGGAAGAAACCGAAGGCATATTGCAAGCGTCCGTCCACTGCCGCCCCCCAGAAGGTCGCCCCATCATCACGACCATAAGAACCTGCCGAGGTGCCATCATTTTTGACGGTTAAGTTTTGGTCGGCTGGCTCAAAGGGCGTGCCGTTAGCAAACACGTTATAAATCGAGCTGTAAAATGGCCCGTTCATTTCACGACGTTCGGCTGGCACCAGCATCCGGCCTACCCAAAGGTTGACGTAGGGGTTGATCTCAAACTTGCCGATGGCATCCAGTACCCTGACTTCGCCACCATTACCACAAGTTTGGCAATCGGTATTGAATTCAACTTTGATATATTTATGGATTTGCCCGTTGATATATAAACGGATGTTGTCGAGGTTAAAATTGTTGCTGTAATCCGTCCCATTGGGCGCGGCGTTTTCATTGGCTGTAAAACTGCTCCGCAAACCTGCGCCAACACTCACCCATTTGGTGTCATCAATCTTGAAGGTCGCCCCGGCGTAGGCGACTGACGAAGTGGTTGCCAACATAGCCAAGGCCAAGCCTGACCATAGCGGGTTATTTCGCCTGCGTACCGGATACTCGGTAGAATTGTTCATAGTAAGCCCTCTGTTAAGCTTGATTAGGTAACGCACCCGCTTTATCTGGATGCAGCCACAATATGGCTGAGGGGATTAT
Source organism: Methylovulum sp. (assembly GCA_030689765.1). Classification (GTDB taxonomy): domain Bacteria; phylum Pseudomonadota; class Gammaproteobacteria; order Methylococcales; family Methylomonadaceae; genus Methylovulum. The sequence goes on along the minus strand of JAUYEP010000290.1, from coordinate 5,861 downwards.
TGGTTGCTTACAGAAATTGCTCAATGCGTCATATAACTCATCAGTCATTTGACGTATATCTATCAAACCTGCTGTTTTTTACAGTGGCTTATAAAATCTAAGGAGATGCCCACCATGACTTGCCCTGCCAACACACACCGCCTTTCCCTGTTAAAAAATCTCTTATTTTCAGCACTTGCCGCAGGCTTATGCGTGGAAGCACAGGCTGAATTGATCGAAAAATCGCCTATCGATAAGGCTCCGGTAACCCAAATTGTGTTTACGCTAACACCCGAACAGATGGGGCCATTCGCCCATAGCGTTGACATCCATGAATTGGTTGGGCGCGTCAGCAACAACCTTGCCCAATGGCATTACCCGATCAAAGCCAACGCGACAGGCGACATTTCCCATCACTTGTTTGCGACGGTCGGTGCAGTGCAAACCGACGCGACACCTGTCGGCTTTTCATTTAGCAGTGGCAATTCTGACCCTAGGGCTGTTGGTTTCCAAAAGGCCCAGGTGATACCGATGACTTGTCAGATAAACAGCATAAAAAATCCTGACCAGCAAGCCGTCTTTAAAACAACGGTCAGTGCCAACGGTTTTTTGCCTAATAACCAGCCCACGTCAGCGACCTTAGAAAAATTAAGCGATGAAATTAGCACCGTATGTTTCAATCTGCTCGATGAATTGGCGTTGCAGCCGCCGCCGTCATTAACCGGAACATCGGTCAGCAAACCGGGTTGGATGCCTAATGTCAGTATTGAAGTTAAAAATGTGCCCGCTGCCAAACCGGTAACCAACAGCACCCCAACGGCTAGCGAAACGAAGTCTGGCATCCCTAACACAGACCAACCGGCGATCAGACTGGAAAACGACACTATCCGTAAACAAATCATCATTCATAACCAAGGGACGCCACTGATTTTTGAAATGGGCCACCAGAGGCGATAAATTTTGGTAGTCTTCGGCTCGTTCCCAAGCTCCGCTTGGGAATGCGGTGCGAGAAGCTCCAGCTTCGCGAGTCGGGAAGCTGGAGCTTCCAAGACTGCATTCCCAAGCTGGAGCTTCACTGCCATTAAGTTAAGCCACACAGACGGGAGTCCAACGGCTTTAGACGTTGCTGTATCAGCCTTTAGCCAATAACAAAAACGTCTAAAGCCGTTTTACTCCTGCTTAACTTAATGGCAGTGAAGCTGGAGCTTGGGAACGAGCGCAATAGTTACACCAATACCTACCCTTGTTGCGGTAAAGCCAGCAGATGACATGACAAACAAAATCTACCAAAACATTTCCAAAGTCCGCCGTGATTATAATTCTTGGGTTGCCAATGAATCTTTGGAAGATTATGCCTTGCGCTTTGCGCCACGCAGTTTCAGGAAATGGACTGAATTCCAGGTTGCCAACACCGCATTCGGTTCCACGTCGTTCCTGGTATTAGAAGCGATTGGCGGATTTTTATCGGTCAATTACGGATTTACCAATGCATTTTGGGCCATCTTAGCCGTCGGCGTGGTCATTTTTATCATCAGCTTTCCGGTCAGCTATTATGCCGCCCGTTATAACATCGACATCGACTTGCTCACCCGCAGCGCCGGTTTCGGCTATATCGGCTCCACCGTCACTTCATTGATCTACGCGTCGTTCACGTTCACATTATTCGCGCTTGAAGCGTCCATTATGTCGCTGGCCTTGGAATTGTATTTCCATATCCCTATATCCGTCGCCCATATCATCAGCGCCGTCATCGTCATCCCTTTAGTCACGTTCGGCATCACGACCATCAGCCGTATGCAGTTATGGACGCAACCGGTTTGGTTGCTGTTGTTGATTGCGCCTTATGTCGCTGTCGTCCAGCATGAACCAGACGCACTAATGACACTACAGGCTTATTTCTGGATTGCGGGTAGCGGTCAGGGCTTTAACTGGCTGATGTTTGGCGGGGCGACCACCATTGCTTTTTCGATGGTCGCGCAAATTGGCGAGCAAGTCGATTTTCTGCGCTTTATGCCGGAAAAGACCCAAGCCAACCGCATCCGCTGGTGGCTGGCGGTCATTACGGCCGGCCCAGGCTGGATCATCTTCGGCATGGCGAGGCAATTGGCGGGGGCGTTGCTGGCGCATCTTGCCATCCGGCATGGCGTTGATGCGGCACATGCCCACGAACCCACGCAAATGTATTTGATCGCCTATACCCAATTGCTGGACAACCCGGAACTGGCTTTGGCGGTCACCACCTTGTTCGTCGTCCTTAGCCAGATCAAGATTAATGTCACCAATGCTTATGCCGGTTCTTTGGCGTGGTCGAATTTTTTCTCACGCATCACCCATAGCCATCCGGGCCGGGTGGTCTGGCTGGCGTTTAATGTGTTGATTGCCTTGCTGCTGATGGAATTTGGCGTGTTCAGTGCCTTGGAAAAGGTGTTGGGGCTGTTTTCCAATATGTCGATAGCCTGGATCAGCGCCGTGGCCGCTGAATTAATGATAAACAAGCCACTGGGTTTAAGCCCCAAGCTCATTGAATTTAAACGGGCTTACTTGCCGGATCTTAATCCGGTCGGGATTATTTCCACCTTGTTTGCCTCGATGCTGGCAACCTTGGCTTATGTCGGCCTATTTGGCGATTATGCCCAAGCCTTTTCCGCGTTCATAGCCTTAGGACTAGCTTTTGTTTTAGTGCCAAGCATCGCCTGGTTGACGCGTGGCAGACATTATCTGGCACGCGACCGCGAACTAAAAAACGAGCGCACCCACAACAAATGCTGCATTTGCGAAAACGACTTCGAGCAGGAAGACATCGCCTTTTGCCCGGCCTACAACGGCAGTATCTGTTCGCTCTGCTGCACTTTGGACGCCCGTTGCCTGGATGCCTGCAAGCCCGGCTCAAGGCTGGACGATTATCTGGAAACCGTGGCCCGTTGCTGTATGCCACACCAGATGTCAATGACGCAACGGTTACAGTTATTACGGTTTTTCCTGTTGTTCATGTTTTTGTCGGTGTTGACCAGCATTTTTGTCGGCATCATTTATTATCAGGATTTGTTGACTGCCGAAAAATACCTGCCGGCGTTTAACCTGTTATTGGCAAATTTCGTCAAAATATACGCCTCCCTGTTGGTGTTCATCGGCTTATGCACCTGGTGGCTGATTTTGAATGACGAAAGCCGCCGCGTGGCCCATGAAGAAACAGCAAAACAAACCCAATTGTTGCTGACAGAAATCGATGAACACAAAAAAACCGACCTTAAGCTGCAACAAGCCTTGGCATTGGCTGATACCGCCAATACCGCGAAAAGCCGTTTCTTAAGCAATATGAGCCATGAAATCCGCTCACCGTTAAACAGCATCATCGGCTACGCGCATATCCTCAATAAAGACCCGACCATCCCCGAACACCGCAAACAAGCGGTGGAAACGTTAAAACGCAGTGGTGAGCATTTGTCCTCGCTTATTGAAGACATCCTGGATATTGCCCGCATCGAAGCCCGCCGCTTTGAACTTAAATACGAACCGATCAACTTCCAAAATTTTATCGGGCACCTGGTGTATATCTTCAAAAGCCAGGCCGAAGAAAAAGGCTTGCAGTTTAATTGCTATTTTGCCAATAACTTGCCGCAACGGATGCGCGGTGATGAAAAACGGGTGGGGCAAATTTTAATCAACCTGCTTGGCAATGCCGTGAAATTCACCTGTTCAGGGGAAATCAATTTCCAGATCAAATACAGCAGTGGCGTCGCCAACTTTGAGGTCAGCGACACGGGGCCAGGTATCGCCGAAGAACAGTTGCAAACCATATTCCAGCCCTTTATCCGCCTCAATACGCCAACCGGCAATGCCAACACCGGCAGCGGTTTAGGCCTGACGATCAGCAAAATATTAGCGGAAATCATGGGTGGCGAACTCACTGTCAAAAGCACCCTGGGGCAAGGCTCGACGTTTACCGTGCGCTTGTTGTTGCCCAGTTTGGCAGCGGAATGCGACCCGCCCCGCGAACAACATATCATCGGTTATCAAGGCCGCAGGAAAAAACTGCTGGTCGTCGATGACCAAGCCGACCATCGCCAACTTCTCTTAGGGATTTTAGGGCCGTTGGGGTTTTATTTGGACGAAGCCTGTTCCGGGGAAGATTGTCTGGATAAAATTGCCGCACTGGCCCCCGATTTGATCTTGTTGGATTTATCGATGACCGGCATCGACGGCACTAAAACCGCACAGCAACTGCGGCAGCAAAATTACACCATGCCCATCGTGGTGCTTAGCGCCAACGCCTATCCTGCCCACCGCCTCGGCGCCGTCAACGCCGGTTGCAATGATTTTTTGAGCAAACCCATCCAAGTTGAGGAATTGCTGTATAAACTCAAGCTGCATCTGGATTTGACCTGGATTTGCCAGGAGGATCCCATTGCGGGGCCAAAGCCTGGCTTTGGCCCACCCAGCCAACTGCCGCCACAAGAGATAATTGATGGCCTGGTACATTTTGTCCGCATCGGCGATATGCTCGGACTGGACAAGCGTATTGATGAATTAAGCCAGCAAGCCCCTGACTATCAGCCATTTCTTCTAAAAATCAAAACGCTGGCTGGTGAATTCCGTATTGGGGAAATCCGAAAATTGTTGGCGTTGTAGCGCCGACGAAAAACCATCCTGTATGGAGACAACATAAAATGACAACTGAACCACTTACCCGCAACGGCACAGTGATGATTGTTGATGACACCCCAGGCAATCTGGCATTGTTGTCCGACACCCTGTCCGAAGCCGATTACCGGGTTTTGGTCGCCACCGACGGCCTATCCGCCATTGAACAAATGCACTACCTAAAACCGGACATTATCCTGCTGGATGTGATGATGCCCGGCATAGACGGTTTTGAAACCTGCCGCCGCCTTAAGGCCGACCCTGAAACCGCCCATATCCCCGTGTTATTTATGACAGGCTTGAGCGAGTTGGATGATTTGCTGCGCGGCTTCGGCGAAGGGGCGCAAGATTACATCGTCAAACCGATCCGCCCGCCAGAAGTGCTGGCCCGAATAGAAGTCCACCTAAACCAGGCCCGCACCTTCCAACGCGTACAAAACGCGTTGCAACACAGTGATTTTTCGGCACTAAGCATTGATGCCACAACCCGCATCGTCTGGTTGACACCGGGCGCGAAACAATGGCTGGATGATTTTGCCTTGCAACACGACGGGCCTGCCCAAACCGGCATAGGCGATTGGCTTCCGAAGCCGCTTTCCAACTGGGCGCAACACACCATTAAAACAGTCTCTGAGCCTAGCCAAACCGGTTACGCCGATTACAGCGCAAAAAAAGGCTTTTCAGCAAAAATGGATTTATCCCCACACCTTGGCGAATACTTGTTGCTCTTGCAAAAATCCACTACCGAATGGGATTTGGAGTCGTTACGCAACTCCCTAGGCCTGACCTTCCGCGAAGCGGAAATCCTAATGTGGATTTCCAGGGGCAAAACCAATAAGGAAATCGGCATGATCCTGGAGAGTAGCCCCCGAACAGTCAACAAGCACCTGGAACATGTTTTTGAAAAACTCGGCGTGGTCACCCGTGCCGCAGCAGTCACCATGGTCTTGCAAAAACGTGGCACGAATAGGTAGTGGCGTTAACCATGCTATCCACTCATCTTTATACACAAGTCCAAGCCCTGAACTCCCCTCTTTGAAAAAGGGGGGCGGGGGGGGATTTGAGGAGTAACTGATGTTTGAGACCCCCCCTAACCCCCCTTTTTCAAAGGCATAAGTATCTACACAACTTTAATTGATTTTAAAACAATGTGTTATATGACATTCCTTGCAGATAATTGCTATATTTTTAGGTTTTTCTATCACAAAATCTGGCTTGAAACAGCAGTTATCTGTATGAAA
>JAUYEP010000285.1 GCA_030689765.1 Methylovulum sp. | reverse complement strand
TTTCATCATTTTTAATCTTCAACTCATCAGCAGCTTGTGTGCGAATTTCATCCTGCACACCTGCAAGGCGTGGGTCAATAATGGAAGCATTGATGTCCATAGTCTTTACTCCTATTTTTGGTGTTTCAGATTGGCCGCGATGCGCAGACGTAGCGCGTTGAGCTTGATGAAACCAGCCGCATCTTTTTGATCGTAAGCGCCCTTGTCATCTTCGAAGGTGGCGATGTTGGGATCAAATAGCGAATCGGTTTTTGAGTCACGACCCACAACAATCACGTTACCTTTATACAACTTCACTCGTACCCAGCCATTTACGGTTTTTTGTGTCTGGTCGATTAATGTTTGCAGCGCGATGCGCTCTGGGCTCCACCAGTAACCGTTATAAATCATGCTGGCGTAGCGTGGCATCAGATCATCTTTGAGGTGAGCAACTTCACGATCAAGGGTGATGGATTCAATCGCACGGTGCGCCTTGAGCATGATGGTGCCGCCGGGGGTTTCGTAGCAGCCGCGAGACTTCATGCCAACGTAGCGATTCTCCACCAAATCGAGACGGCCAATACCGTGCTTGCCGCCTAGCTCGTTTAATTTTGTCAGGACTTGTGCAGGAGATAATTTCGATCCATTCAATGCCACGATGTCACCGTTAGCAAATTCGATGTCTAGGTACTCAGCCACATCGGGTGCTTTTTCTGGTGACACCGACCAGCGCCACATGCTCTCTTCCGCTTCCGCAGCAGGGTCTTCCAGATGACGGCCTTCAAAGCTGATGTGCAGCAAGTTCGCGTCCATCGAGTAAGGGGAGCCGCCATTTTTGTGCTTCATATCAACGGGAATGCCATTCTTTTCTGCATAATCCATCAGTTTTTCGCGTGACAGCAAATCCCATTCACGCCAAGGCGCAATGATTTTAATGTTGGGATGAAGTGCATAAGCGCCTAGTTCAAAACGTACCTGGTCATTGCCTTTGCCCGTCGCGCCATGCGAAATCGCATCTGCGCCCGTTTGCTTAACAATATCAATTAGGCGTTTAGCGATGAGTGGGCGCGCAATTGAAGTGCCAAGCAAATACTCGCCTTCATAAATAGTATTAGCGCGAAACATCGGGAATACGAAATCGCGCACAAACTCTTCGCGCAAATCATCGATAAAAATATTTTCTGGCTTGATACCAAACTGCAATGCTTTTTGGCGTGCCGGCTCAAGCTCTTCACCCTGACCAAGATCGGCAGTAAATGTCACCACTTCGCATTGATAGGTGTCTTGCAGCCATTTCAGGATGACCGA
>JAUYEP010000284.1 GCA_030689765.1 Methylovulum sp. | reverse complement strand
AATCACGTTATTTCATACAGATAACTGCTGTTTCAAGCCAGATTTTGTGATAGAAAAACCTAAAAATATAGCAATTATCTGCAAGGAATGTCATATAACACATTGTTTTAAAATCAATTAAAGTTGTGTAGATACTTATGCAACAAGCGGCGGAATTTGTGCTAAACCACAGCGGCTTGCTCAAGCAGTTGGGCGAGGTCAACGCCTTGCTGGGCTCAGATCGTTTACCGATCATTTACGAAGGCGAAGATGAATTTAAAAGCCGCAGCCAAACTTACGGCGTAAATAAAAAACCCGCCGATTATCTGGACAGCTTTAACCATTTTATCCGCAACCAGCTCAACCAATCCGTCGCCCTGGGCGTGATCGTCAACAAACCCAAAGACCTGACCCGTGAACAACTGCGCGAAGTGCGCCTGCTATTGGATGAACACGGCTACAGCGAGGCCAAACTGCAAAGCGCCTGGTGCAACCAAACCCATCAGGAAATCGCCGCCAGCATTGTCGGCTACATTCGCCAAGCGGCTTTAGGCGAAGCCTTATTGCCGTTTGAACAGCGCGTTGCCCACGCCATGCAAAAAATCTACATGCTACACAACTGGACACCCGTACAACGCAAATGGCTGGAGCGTTTCGCCAAACAGCTGACCCATGAAGTCGTTATCGACCCCCATTTCGTCAACCGCGCCTTTGACCGGGATGGCGGCGCTAAACACTTAAACTCCCTGCTTGACGGCAATCTGGATAAAGTATTGGACACCTTGAGTGAAAATCTTTGGCAAACCACCGCTTAAACCAAACCCTGTTATAATCTAGCTAGATCAACTAGCCAGATAAAGAGGTGTGTATGCAAACCAAGCAATGGTCGTTACAAGACGCAAAAAATAAATTCAGCGCCGTGGTCGATGCCGCACGGCAAGGTAAGGCTCAGGTGATTACCCGTCGTGGCGTGCCTTCGGCGGTCGTGCTATCCATTGAAGAATTTGAAAAATTCCAACGCTTTGAAGCCGCCCAATCGCCTTCTTTTATAGACCATCTGCTCAGTATGCCCAGCGATGACGGCGAATTTGAGCGCATGGATATTCAGCTTAGGGATTTTGAATAATGCCTTATTTACTGGATACCGATATTCTGTCAGCTATTCGCCGTAAACAACGTGATCAGCATCTGGAAAAATGGCTGCGTAGCATTAATCCAGCAGATTTTTATCTGAGTGTCGTTACGATAGGCGAAGTGGAACGCGGTATCACCCAGCAACGGCGCATTAATCCAGTATTCGCTGAAGATTTGCAACGCTGGCTAGACACTATTTTACAGCGATACGAACAGCGCATATTGCCGCTGTCCGTCAGTATTGCCCGCCGCTGGGGACAGTTGAGCGGAGATCTCGGACATAACAGTGCCGACTTAATGATTGCCGCCACGGCACTGGAACATAATCTGACCGTTGCCACCCGCAATACTCGCCATTTTGAACCCACCCAAGTCGGCCTAATTAACCCCTACCTTTATCAATAACGGATTATGACCAACAACGATATTGTTCAAAAACTCTGGAACTTCTGTGACGTGCTGCGTGACGACGGCATCAACTACAGCGATTACGTCACCGAGCTGGTGTTGTTGCTGTTCATCAAAATGGAATACGAAAACACCGAAGCCGGATTGCTGGACAAACACAAACTGCCCGAAGGTTGCCGCTGGCCTGATCTAAATGCCAAAAGCGGCTTAAACCTGTTAAATGAATACAAACGCATTCTCTTCATTCTCTCAACGGGTAAAGAGATCGTTAAAGATCCTGAAGATAAAACCCAAACCAAAACCATCGAAAAAACCGTCATCACCGACCCGCTGATTTTGGCGATTTATGCCGATGCCCAAACCCGCCTGCGCGAACCGCGTCATTTGGAACAACTGATTAAAAGCCTGGACAGCATCGACTGGTTCAGCGCCCAACGCGATGGTCTTGGCGATTTATACGAAGGCTTGCTGGAAAAAAACGCCAGCGAAACCAAATCCGGTGCAGGGCAATATTTCACCCCGCGTCCGTTGATCGACAGTATTATCCGCTGCATTAAGCCGCAAGCCGGGGAAGTGATCCAAGACCCTGCCGCCGGAACTGCCGGATTTTTAATCGCCGCCGATGCCTACATCAAAAGCCACACCGACGATTACTACACGTTGCCCGATAAAGACCGCAGCTTCCAACATACCAAAGCCTTTGTCGGCATGGAGCTGGTGCCGGGCACACGCCGCTTGGCCTTGATGAATTGCCTGTTGCACGGCATGGAAGGCGACGACGAAGGCGTGGTGCATTTGGGTAACACACTGGGTTTGCAAGGTACGCAACTGCCCAAAGCCGACGTAAGCCTGACCAATCCGCCGTTCGGCACAGCCAAAGGCGGTGGTCGCCCGACCCGCGATTTCACGCATTCCACCAGCAACAAACAACTGGCCTTCTTGCAACATATCTACGGAAGCTTAAAACCCGGAGGCCGCGCCGCAGTGGTGCTGCCCGATAATGTCTTGTTTGAAGCTGGCGTCGGCACCGACATCCGCCGCGATTTAATGCACAAATGCAACCTGCATACGCTGCTAAGATTGCCCACCGGCATTTTCTACGCCCAGGGCGTAAAAACCAACGTGCTGTTTTTTACCAAAGGCACCACAGAAAAACCGCATCAGGACGAAAACTGCACCCAACAGGTTTGGGTGTACGATTTAAGGACAGCGTCGATGCCGCCAGCCTGCCCGAACCGGATGTGTTAGCCGCCGAAGCGATGAGCGAACTGACCGAAGCATTACGCGAGCTTAACGGCCTGATGCAAGCCTTAGGCGCGGGCGACCAAGCACAAGCGCAAAATGATTTATTGACTGAGGTATTGGGATTAGGTGAACGTGTATGAACCAATTCAATGATGAGAGAATGATTTATGATTAATGCGGAATAAATTTATTACAAAGCCCAATCGTTGGATGCCGTGCATCTACAAGAGTTGGGTGATTTTTTGGATTTTTTGCCCAGTAAAAACAAAGCACAACATAAGGCCGAGAATGTTTTTCCAGAAACCCAGTTGGAAGCCGTAGATGCGCCTTCCGTTTATCAAGGCAAACCGTTAACTGAAGAAGAGCTTACGCTAACCGGACTGTCATTACAGGAAGAACAATGACTTTACCAAGTCCCCCCGGTAACGACTATTTTCCTCCGGTCTTACAGTTAATCCAACACGCCAAGTCACGGGCATTAAGTACTGTCAACCAGCAATTGCTGGAGCTGTATTGGCAGATTGGTGAATATTTGAGCAATAAAGTCGCCGAACAAGGCTGGGGTAAACAAGTCGTGCAACAGTTAGCCGATTGGTTGGCTACGCAAGAACCCAATCTGCGCGGTTTTTCTTCCCAAAACTTATGGCGCATGAAGCAGTTTTTTGAGACGTATCAAGGTAATGAAAAACTCTCAACACTGTTGAGAGAATTGCCCTAGTCCAGCCATTGCACTGGCTCCCAAGCTGGAGCTTGGGAGCTTAAACCGGAAGCTCTAGCTTCCTGAATTTATAAAGAGTTGTTAAATGCCCAGAAGCCGTTACCGTATTCTAAACAAGACCTACCCACACTTCATGACAGCGACGGCCAATCATTGGCAACCGTTGTTCACTCGCACTGAAACAGTGGAAATAGTGTTGGATTCCTGGAGGTTTCTACAGCGAGAGGCCGAGTTTGAAATCTATGGTTACGTCATTCTGGAGAACCATTTGCATCTTATCGCCTCGTCATCCGATTTGAGCAGGGATATGCAGCGATTTAAATCCTATACTGCCAAGCGCATCATCGACTATCTGGAGCAAACCCAGGCAAACAGAGTGTTAGAGCTGCTGGCTTTATTTAAACGGGCGCATAAAACGGAGAGTCAATATCAGGTCTGGGAGGAAGGCAGCCACCCTCAACTCATAGAATCCGAAACCGTGATGCGCCAGAAGCTTGATTATATCCATCAAAATCCGGTAAAACGCGGCTATGTCGATCTGCCCGAACATTGGCGTTATTCCAGCGCACGCAACTATTCAGGGTTAGAAGGTTTGATTGAGGTCGTACGGGCATGGTAAAGCGGAAAGAAAGGAAGCTGGGGCATCCACAACTGGATTCCAAAGCTGGAAACTGGGAAACAGTGAAACCAAGGGAAATGAGAGGGTGGGCAATGAGCCAAGCTGATATTGCGCTGGTTCCCAAGCTCCAGCTTGGTAACCCAGAAGGCGAAGCTCTAGCTTCGCAAGACGGGAAGCTAGAGCTTCCCGCACCGAATTCCCAAGCAAGAGCTTGGGAACTAGCGGAAATTCAAAGCCGTGACTTAGTTAATGATGAAAAAGCAGATATAGTTGATGGACTGTTCGGTTCAAATTTAAAAGCATCTGAGTATATAACTGCCGGCACACCAATTGCTCGTATTCAGAATGTTAAGCGACTAATTTTTATAGATAAAAACATTTACTATGTGAGCGATGAAAAAGCTGAAGAATTAAAACGCCATTCATTTAAAGGTGGCGATATTCTTATAACTAAGCTTGGCGATCCATTAGGGCTGGCATGTATTGCACCTCCTAAAATCGAAAAAGGCATTATAGTTGCAGACTTGGTCAGATTTCGTCCCGATATACGAGTTGTTTCTAACAAATATTTAAATTATTTGCTTAACTCTGAAACTGTAATCAAGCAGATTGCAGAGCATGTTAAAGGTACAACACGACCAAGAATAAATTTAAAGGTAATTAGAGACTTGAACCTCCCCATTGCCCCACTCGCCGAACAACAACAAATCGCCGCTAAACTGGACGGACTGCTGGCGCAGGTGGACACCCTCAAAACCCGCCTCGACACCATCCCCAAAATCCTCAAACGCTTCCGTCAATCCGTCCTTGCCGCTGCGGTGAGCGGGAGATTGGCGTGGGAATAACGATTACGCTGACGGCTATCCTACGTTATGGGAGAATAAAGGACTTTCTGAATGCGGAAAACTTGCACGAGGTAAATCCAAACATAGGCCACGGAATGATTTACGCCTTTTTGGCGATCAATACCCTTTTATTCAAACTGGAGAAATTTCAAATTCAGGAGGCCGAATATCAAACGCAACTAAGTTTTATAGCGAATTTGGACTGGCTCAAAGCAAACTTTTTCCATCAGGAACTTTATGTATAACAATTGCTGCCAACATAGTTGATACAGCAATTTTAGACATTGATGCGTGCTTTCCTGATAGCGTTGTCGGATTTAGCCCAGATGAAAATAAATGTGTAATTGAGTTCGTAAAATATTTAATTGATGTAAATAAGGCTAATCTTGAAGAATTTGCACCTGCCACGGCACAAAAAAATATTAATCTGAAAGTATTAAATGAACTGCACTTGCCATTTCCGAGTTTTGAAGAACAAACCGAAATAGTCCGAAGAGTAGAACAACTCTTCACCTACGCCGACCAAGTCGAGCAACGCGTTAAAGATGCCCAAGCCCGCGTCAACCCCCTGACCCACGCCATCCTCGCTAAAGCCTTTCGCGGTGAACTCACCGCCGACTGGCGCGAACAAAACCCCGATCTCATAAGTGGTGAAAACAGTGCCGAAGCCTTATTGGCAAAAATCAAAGCCGAGCGTGAGGCAGTTAAAACCCAAAAAAACACAAAGCGGACAAAAGCATGATGCCCAACCCCGTCAGGCTGTTTCATATTATCCTGTATTGGAATCTAAAGCTGAAATGGTGCGTAAGATATTGACAGAAACCGGCGTAAACTTGCCGGTAGGTAGTTATTCAGTCCCCCTCTTTGAAAAAGAGGGGTTAGGGGAGATTTTTTAAATAAATCCCCCTCACTCCCCCTTTTTCAAAGGGGGAGGTGAATAATTACGCCGGTAGCAGTAAAAACCAACTGGTATTTTTTAGGACAATAACAATGGGCATTATCACTGTGCAGGGCGACCTGCTTAAACAACATGACGTCGACGCTATTGTGAACACCGTTAATTGTGTGGGTGTCATGGGTAAAGGCATCGCTTTGCAATTCAAGAAAAAATGGCCTGCGAATTTCAAGGCTTATGCAGATGCTTGTAAAGCAGGTTTTGTTAAACCAGGTTTTATGTTTATTTATTATGCGGGCGCATTAGCCACTCCCAAATATATCGTTAATTTTCCCACTAAGGATCACTGGTGAGGAAAATCACGTATTGAATTTATCCAAGAGGGGCTGGTTGATCTTATTGAGCAAATAAAAGCACTCCGCATAACGTCTATCGCTATTCCGCCTTTAGGTTGCGGCAACGGCGGTTTAGATTGGCAACAGGTGAAACCGTTATCGTCGCAATACAGGCCTGGAATGAACGTAAACGCCACTTGATGAAGCCGGCACATATTGAAGTGGCGTGGCTTCATTTGGTTGAACAAGGATGGATTCAAGCAGGTGGGCAATAACTCAAACAAATCTATATTTTCGGTAGTTTGCTTTTGCCAGCTTTTTGGCTTGGCCTAAGCGGTAGAGTTTTCCGATATTACGCATTATCAGCTCCAGTGTGTTGCTTGGGTTTGTCATAGGATAAAATTTCTTGTAGCTTTGGCTTATGTAAGGCTGTGAACGAGGTGGCTACCTCGTTCACAGCCCCCTGTTTTCGCTTAAGACATCAACCGTTTCACTGCCTTTTGCTGGATTTTCAGGTCACGGCAGTCATAACGGGCAGTAGTTTGAATGTCGGCATGACCGACTAATTGACGGGCGGTATTACAGCGTTTTCAATCTATATTGGCTATTCAATACCCTAAAAGCAAAGCGTTTTGGAGGTCAGGCTCTGCCTGATTGTCAGGCAGAGCCTGACCTCCAACAGATAAATACCGCACACTACGACCCGCTTCAAGGCAGTAGGCATGGGATTCCGGTTGCTTTAGCAACTGTTGATAACTCTCGCTGGTCTGCACCAGGATGTCAGCCAAGGTCTCAATCGAAGGAATGAGGGCTTCAGTGATTGCAAGTGTCGTCATAACGATCCCCATAAAAAGCAATCAATGATCCTCCACGCGATCAAAAACCTACGCGCACGCGAAAGCGCACCAGAATTTCAAACCTGATGATTTAGGAACAAACGTGATGAATTTGAGGGGCGTCGAGGGGATATGCGACAAAACACGCGCCGCTGATACAATATAACATATCAGCACGCGAAAAATCAAGCATTTTTTTATAAAATAGCATAATAATCAATATGTTATGAATATTGACCTATACATACAAATGCTCAGGTTTGAACGTTTTTAGCAAGAAAAATGGGTAAATAGCAAAGCTTGAAAATAGACGCAAATATGAGATATTAAAGGATGCCAGCAAGGTTAGTCATGCGGTAACTGAAAAATTGGCGCACCAAGAATGCGAAAAACAGGGTTGTGCAAGATATTAATTTTGAAAGTAATTTTGATAAAATCGTGAAAATGATGGTGGCTAAAAAATGAAGTTTCTGGTATTAAATAGGGCATTAGAAAAATGTTATCTAATCAAATAAACCTTGTGATTAGTAGGAAATCGTTATGCAACGTGCCATAAGCACTAATAAACTCTACATTACCGGCGCTGAAACCGAAGAACATTCGGTTTCCATTGAAACGGTGACAACTGTTTTATTGGGCATTCAAAAAACCGCTTATTTATTAGCGTCCGCAAAGCTTCAACAGCCACTTCAAAAACGCTTTACTCTGAACAAGGACATAAAAAAACACTATGCCTTGCAATGTGGCGTTCCTGCACCGGGCAGCTATTTAATGCCTATTTCTCAATATTCATCAGGTGAGCTTTTTGAAGATGATGATATTTTGGCAGATATTAATACTCTGTTTGAGGCAATCTCGACTAATTCAAGAGAAAAACTACAACAATTAATACCTGATTCCCATTTTTGTGAAAAGGTGTTGAGGGAGGTGTTACGTTTTTTACCCAAAGTGGGCAGTTCATGGGATATGTGTTTTCAACATGCCGATTGTGTGGCAGTTACTTTGAATGGTCATGCTATTCGTAGCGTTGAATCCTGGTTATCCAGACCTGAAGAGCAAGATGCTGTCATGACAGTCACAGGCGAGTTGATTCGCATCGACTTTAGTAAAAACATAGTTACCTTGCGTTATCCACCCAATAGCCGTGAACTGGAATGCAGTTATTTTCAGGATATTGAAGATACGATAATTGAAAATAAGCGGGAATTGATTCAAGTTACGGGACGCTTTACATTAGATGAACAAGGACACCCTAAAAGTTTGACCGATGTCACCCGCATTGAACCCGTTGACTTAAGTCCAATGGTTTTTGACTGTTTGGAGTTAAACGGGCGCGTTATGCGTTTTAGCTCTAAGTTGATAGTTGAGCCTGTTTTAGATGAGGAAGCCTCACAACTTTTAGTAATTGAGGATGAAGCCTTGGGCATCCATGTTTACGCCCAAAACAGAGAAATATTAGCGGATGAGCTAACGGCTGAACTATTCTTTTTATGGGATGAATATGCTTTCGAAGCCTCGGATAACTTGACCATTAAAGCTCAAGCGCTAAAAGCAGCACTCTTAGAAAAATGTCAGGTGGAGGATTGTGCACATGCCCAAGGATAAGCGTAAGGTTGAAGATGGATTGCTTAAAAAAGGTTTTAAAAGTCAGGAAGGCGACCATCATTTTTTTATTTACCACACCCTGCAAGGCAAGAAATCCAGTATCAGAACCAAAACTAGCCATACGCCAAAAATGAAAGAAATCGGTGATGGGCTTCTTGCTCAAATGGCGAAACAATGCTGTTTGAATAAACAGGATTTTAGCAATTTGATAGATTGCCCATTGAGTCGGGAACAATATGAAGCCCTGTTAATTAAAAACGGGGAAATTTAAACCATTATTCTGATGGTAATTAAGGAATTTTATAGAGTGATCAGAGTAATTTAGGTTGGGTAATCCGGCTTTTTATTGCACGAAAACTACAGTAAAAACTACAGTGGTTTATACTACACCATACTATTTTTAACACCTTTACACGCCCCTTAATATCCTATAGCATATTGATTATAAGGAGTTATACATAGTATGCAGTTGTCTGGCAGAGGTTTGTTTCGCACTTTTAATGCGATGGTCATGCGTTCGAATCGCATGTGACCCACCATCAACATACTTATGAATCAAGCAGTTAGCAGTAATTGGTAACTGCTTTTTTTATGCCTGAAATTTCCTTCAGGAATTTCGTCGCCGCCATCCGAAAAGTCCGGACTGGTCTTACCCCGTAGACTGAGGCTTGCCGGATTTCTTCGATTTTGCGGGCGAGGTATTCTTCCGCTTTCCCGAGGTCGCTTTCGCAAAGGCCTAGGACTCGGACTTTTTTGTCGATATGCCAGCAATCGCCACGTTTGACGAGCCCTGGCGTTTTTTTGCGTCCCATGATGAACCTCCATTAGGTTGATCAAGACGCCCGTTGCGGGTGATATAATCATCCGCCCAGGCATCCAAGTCAAGCCTGTCAAATGCGATCCCTTGTGTGCCAATGGGGATTTCAATAAGCTTCGGGCGGACAAGACTATTAAAGCGGTTTCAGTCCATGCCCAAGTAAAATGGCGCATCTCTTAGGTGTATAAGTTGTGGTAATAGATGTGGAAGCTTTTCTCTGGAATTCACCATGGCCAGTAACTAACAATGCACAGTAGTTCACACACAGGTTTTGCACACACAACAACGCTCTGAAACATCTTCGCGTGCTTTTATCAAAACCGATGCGCCACAATGGGGACATTTAACGGCTTCAATCTGTTTCGTCCGTAAATCCCTTGCGACCACCCATGCCCCTGAAAAATCGAGTTGACTGCCTGAGCAAAACATTTTGTAACTATCAAAAACGGTGATAACTTTCCGGATGTCGTTTTCCTGGTTTTTGGATTCGGCTGTTTGGAAGCAAGCGGCGAACAGCGTCACCTCTTTGTATTTTTTGAGATTCCGGGTCAATCCTTGTGTAGAGTATTTCAATGCACCCGGACTCGGAGAGCGGCCATGTAATTCACGGTAGGTTTTCCTAAGCAGTTGCTTAGGGATACCGGTTTCTTTATGGACGATTGAAATTCTGGCATGACGTTTCAACAACTCCATTACCAGTGAATGCCGGGCAACCACCACTTGACAATACAGCTCATAGGCGGTGATGAACACCTCGGCATTACAATCGGTTTGGCTTTGCTGCTCTGAGAAATCATTAATAAGCCCAAGGAAGAGGGAGGCATGGCTGTTGTTCCCCGAAGATCGGACAATCCAATAGCTCCCTGATTTTTTCCACGGAAAACTCGGCGAAGACCTCTATCTGTTTTCGGTCAACACCGAACCGCCAGGCAGCTTCCATAGGGTTGCATTACGGATTATCAACCTATTGATTTTATTATACTTGTTGTTTTTATGGGTCGCGTACAGGGCACGACGAATCACAACGGGGCACAACTATGTCGCGTAAATCTCGCGTAGTATTCGCGCGATCATCAGCCTGTTTCAATAGTATTGCCTAACATATAGATTACGTTTATTCATTAGCCATTACCAATAATTGATCTAACAGCTGATCGCTAATGAAAATTTCAGAACAACGGAGTCTAGTTAGTAACGGCTTAATCGAGACAACCAAGCCTTTTTGTTTGGCAAGAAGTAAAACACCCAAACTTCCCATCACTTCAAGATTGTTCAGATAGGCTACCTTTTTGGCTCTGGCATCATCAATGAGTAACAAATCCGCAGATAGTTGCTTATAAAGACTAATTGCTGCCAGCTCTCCTTTACCCAGTCCGTTCGATTTTTCGATGGCAATTCTTGTCGTAACACTACAGATTTTCCCAGCCAAGTAGGCTTGTAATGCTTGGGACTCCGCTTTATTGGCAATGCAAACCTCATCGTAAACAGCTTGTGGTACTTTGACTTCGCCAAATAATACATCGAGCAAAGAGAGGCTATCGCATATAGATAAAGCGACTAGAGCAGGGCTATCGGCAATAACAATCAATGTATGTTCCGTTGTTGAAAACGCAAAACATCAGCTTCTATGGATTCAACTGGGGTAGTAATTACACTGATCTGGTACTGTTTACATGCCAAGAAAAAATCGTAAATATCCACATCTGCAAATTCACAGGCTGCACCGCGTGACAGCTGACCGGATTGAAACATCAGTAATGCGGCATAGAGCTTGATTTGCTTGGCTGTTTGGCTTTGATTCTTGCCTTGGAGATATTGGTCAGGAATTTCTAATGTTAGCTGCATGGCAATTGCCTTATTTATCGAACTTGGTGTTTATATTACAACATAAATGGAAGATGCGGTTTTTGAGAAATCACATCTCGTAAGGTTTATTTGTCTGCCGGTATATAAGGTATAAGTCCTTTTTGATAGGCCATTTCTTGTATTTCTCTAGGTAAATGTCGCGCATCTAACATTAAGCCATTCACCAT